>DASRZC010000080.1:0-16997 GCA_035686785.1 Kapaibacterium sp. (SeqCode) | reverse complement strand
GCGAGCAGCAGAAGATTTCTTGCGTTCATGGTTTTTGTTTGATTAGGAAAAATTGAACAATGTATCGAATAGCTTACGCTCCACGTTCCGAGCGATTTGGGGCCATGACGATTGAGGCGGGCGAAACCTTACAGGGAGAATGTAAGGAATCGGGCTTATCAATCGTCATGGTAGCCAATCACTCCCCCTCCTAATGAAGGAGGGGGCTTACTACTATGGAATAAGCATGGACTCGATTGCGTTCACATTTTTGGGATCGTCAGCCGCCTCACGCATCGAGGCGCGGCGGCCTGTTGTTCGCATCGTGAAACCCATCGCCACATCCTCCCTGTCCATAGTTCGCGAGGCGAGCGACGCGGAATTGTTCCACGCATTCCAGCGCGGCGAGGAGCGTGCCTTCACCGCGCTTTTCGAGCGGCACAATGCAAAAGTTTACCGTTATTGCGCGAAGCTCGTTCAGGACACCCAGGCCGCCGAAGACATTACGCAAACGATGTGGGAACGAATAATTGAAATGCGTTCGGATTCCGCAGCGATTCAAAACGTGCCGGGCCTCCTTTTTCGCATTGCGAGGAATCTCGCGCTCGATTATCGGAAGCACCACCAAATGCAGTCGCCGCTCGATACGGTTTCGGAACCGCGGATCGTAGTCGATACGGAGATTTCCGAGCGGGAGGAGATCGTCGTCGAATGCTTAGATGCCCTGCCGCTGGCGGCGCGGGAAATTCTGATATTGCATTATTACAGCGGGTATAGCTTCGAGGAGATCGCGGCGATGCTCGGTAAGAAACCGAACGCGATCTGGACACGCGCTTCCCGCGCGCGCGCCGATCTGAAGGCGTCGATCGAAAAAAGGATCACGTCACAGAGACTTCGAAAGAGAACGACATGAAACAGGCTGAGCATTCTAATTCGGAAACGGAACACCTGATCGACCGCGCGTTCGAACGGGACCTCCAGCGCTTGCCCGAGCCGCCCGCCACGCCATCTGCCCGCCTTCTCCAGAAATTGGCAGCGACACCGCATCTTCCTGTTGCTCATTCGTTCGGATGGCTCGGCTCCGTGACGGCGAAGTGGTTGATTGTCCTTGCGCTTGGTTCCGCGACCGCAGGCGTTGCTTATTTTGCGCTCCATACGAATTCTCATTCTTCTTCCGCCTCATCGTCGGTCCCGAGTCCGCGAGGGATGCTTCCGCCAGTGCAGCGCCCTCCATCGGTGAGCGCCGCCGATACCACGCATTCCATGGCGGGAACAGCGGATGATCGGTCATCCGCGGTTCCGAGTCTGAAACCCCCAATGCTGCCGAAATCCGTTCCCGCGATTACGCCGCATAGGAATGCGCGTACCGCTATCTCCGAAGATAGCCTGTTGCGCGAGGAAATAGCGCATCCTACGATCACTTTAGCTCCGGATAGCGCGAAGACGACTATTCATACGCGGGAGCATTAGCGGAAGGTTGCCATTATTATGCGGGGAAACCGGGGCGGGGCTTCGCCGGCTCGGAACAAATCACGAAATCTTTTTGTACCCCAATTGAGGTACATTATGGCAAAAACAGCAATGATCCGCGCTCGTATCGAGCCGGAATTAAAGGAAGAAGTGGAAGCGGTTCTGGACAAGCTGGGAATCAGCGTTTCGGAGGCGATGGCCATGTTTTTTAAGCAAGTTCGTTACTATAATGGAATGCCCTTCGATGTTCGAATTCCCAATCAGGCTACCCTTCGAACCATGAAGAAGACGAATGCCGGCAAGGAACTAACCCAGCACGAAAGCCTGGGCGCCTTGCGGAAGCATCTTGGCTTCGAATGATATGCTCGATATTATCACCACGCATAAATTCGATCGGGATGCCAAACGAGTGGTTCCGCGTGGTAAAAAATGGCCGAAGATGGAAGTGGTCATCGAGAATTTTAGGAACGAATTGCCACTGGAACGCAAATATGAAGACCATAAATTATCCGGTACGCTCACAGGCCGGCGCGAGTGCCATGTTGAGCCCGATTGGCTGTTGATTTATATTTCCACATCCACGCAACTCCTTCTCGAACGTACTGGAACGCATTCCGATCTATACGGATAAGTCAGAAATAGTCCCATGAGCACGGAAGTCAACCAAGTCGTCGAGCATTTATTCCGCGAGGAGTCGGGGAAGCTTGCCTCGTCGCTGGCGCGCTCGTTCGGGTTGTCGAAGTTAGTCGATGTCGAAGATATTGTTCAGGATGCGCTGCTGGCCGCGCTCACCGATTGGTCGTTTCGCGGCATTCCCGAAAACCCGACGGCATGGCTGCACCGCGTGGCGAAGAACAAGGCAGTCGATCGGATTCGAAAACGCAAACACGAATCGAAGGAAGAAACCGAATTATTGCCCGGCATGAAAGCGGCCACGGTCTCGCTCGAAATGGAACGGAATTTTCTCGCATGGGAAATAGAAGATTCCCAATTACGAATGATGTTTGCCTGCGCACATCCCGGAATTCCAATGGAATCGCAAATCGCGCTGGTGCTCAAGACGCTGTGCGGATTCAGCGTGCGCGAAATTGCGAGCGCGTTTCTCACGCAGGAAGCAACCATTGAAAAACGGCTCGGCCGCGCTCGAAAATATTTCCGAGATCATCACGTTCCACTCGATGCGCCAACGGGGGTTGATCTCGCCAAACGCCGCGATGCCATACTTGCTTCGCTTTATCTCTTGTTCAACGAAGGCTACAAACGGACGGAGAGCGAGGGCCTCCTCGAGCGCGATCTCTGCCTTGAGGCGCTTCGCCTGGCGCTACTGATTGCGAATAACGAAGCCATGCGCTCGCCGGAAGTATTTGCGCTCGTCGCGCTCATGACGCTCATCGCCGCGCGATTCGACACACGCACGAATGAGCATGGCGATATGGTCCTACTCTCCGAGCAGGACCGCTCCCGGTGGAATAAAGAATTGATCGATACCGGCCTTCGCTATCTCTTCCGATCGGAACCCGACAAATATTCTTCCTCGTATCATCTCGAAGCGGCCATCCAATCGCTCCATATAACCGCCGCATCTCTGGAAGCCACGGACTGGCCGGCGATCCTCGGTCTTTATAAGCGGCTTTATGCGATGAAGCGAAGCCCTATTATTGCGATGCACATGTCGGTCTCGGTGAGCAACGTGCATGGTCCGGAAGCCGCGATTGAATTGCTTCAGAAGTATCCGCTGCCGGATTATTATCTTTATCATGCGATGTTGGGCGATGCCTTCGCCAAAGCCGCTCACAAGGATGACGCCCGCCACTCTTTCTCTCGCGCGATCGAGCTTACGCGGAACGCCCGAGAAAAATCGCTCCTCGAAGCGCGTCTCTCGGCAATAGCGATCGAAGATGCGGGGACACCGATGTCCTCGCCGGTGTTTACTCCTGCATGACCCATTCCTTCCAGCGCTACACGGCGGCGGGCAACACGTTCGTCGTGATGAACACATGGGAAGATCCGCTCTCGCTCTCGCGCGAGGGAATGCGCGTGCTCGTTCAGAAAGCCTGCGATTATAAGAACGGCATCGGGGCCGATGGAATGATCCTTATTAATCAGAGCGGCCTCGCCGCTGATTTTCGAATGGATTTCTACAATCCCGATGGTTCGACCGGGATGCTCTGCGGCAATGGGGCTCGCTGCGCGGCACAGGCCGCGAAAGACTACGGATTTGCCGACAGCGATCGAGCAGCGTTTGAAGTGCTCGGCGCTATCAACACGGCAGAATTCCTTCCCAACGGAAGCATCCGCGTTTATTTTCAGGATCCATCCGTCATTCGGTTGAATTTTGAATTACCGATCGAAGATGGGCAGAATGCAATGGCGAATTATATCGAAAATGGACAGAATATCATCGCGAGTTATGTCGATCTTGGTTCGCAGCATGTGGTCGTTTTCCATGACGCGTTCGTCGGTGTGTTGGACATCGAGGAAATGAACATTGCGTTTTTCGGTCCGCTTTTGCGCTGGAATCCGGAGTTCGCGCCGGTGGGAGCGAACGCAAATTTTATCGAAGTCCGCGAGGATGGCGAGGAACAATATCTTCGCATCCGCACTTTCGAGCGCGGCGTGGAAGGCGAAACGCTGGCCTGTGGAACGGGCTGCATGAGCGCCGCCATCGTCGCGCGAATGACGTCTCGCATTACGAAGAAGGATGACCGATCATCCGCGCCCATTCGGCTTCTCACGCAAAGCGGGGAATTCGTTACCGTGAATTTTTCCCTCGCGGGAAGCCATGTTTCGAATTTATCGTTGGAAGGCCCCGTGGTACCGGGCGAAGCAGGAACACTGACATTCCAGGAGGAAACGCAGCAATTCGATGTGGAATATCTTTAAAAAATTACGAATTACGAATTGGAGGATCGATCATTCCGAATTGGAGGATCGATCATTCCGAAATAGCTTCGTCCTCATCCTCGGGCTTATCGCGTGTCCACTTCTTGCTCACGCGCAATGGCGTAAAGCTTATGTTCCAGCGACGCTCGGGAAAGATACGACGAAGTTTTGGATCTTTCAGAATGTCACGATGGGTCCCTATTTTACCGGCGGGATCTCTCGGCAAAATGAGGATATGCCGGACGCATCGTCCGGTCAACCCTGGCATTCGGCGCCGCGCTTTGCATATAGGATCGGCGGCACGATCGACTTTTCCATCAGTGAGTGGATTGGCTTCGATTTTACCGCGCTCTACGACACCCGCGAGCTTTATCTCGCGAGTCCCGGCGATAGCGATAACATCGATATTGGCCTGGGCTATCTTGCCTTCCAGCCTTCGATTCGAATTTACTGGCTGCTCCTCGGCCTCGCCTTCGACCTGCCGATGAGCGGCAGTGCAACGGAAAACGTTACCGCGTATCAACAGCACGGCCAGCCGACCTATAACCAAAACGTCAACGTGCCGACGAGCGATCTTTCGCCGCTCACGGAACTTCGGGCCACGCTCTCGGTGCCCGTCGTTAAAGGCGATAATGCCGAATTGTACGTGGTTCTAAGCGGTAGCTACCCGCTTACGAAAACCCTGAATAGCTCGACGCCGAGCTTCGACACGACCGGCATAACCCGGACGAGTGGCGGCCATTTTTCCGGCCCGTTCGCTCCGGGCCAGGGCCCGCTTCCTACCGTCGAGGCGGGCATTTCGTATCAATTCGATTTGCTGCATTGAGTATGCGCAATTACATACCGATTCCTCGCCGGCGTGCTCGAAAATATGGGAAATAGCCGTCTGGTTCAAAATATCTATTATATTTGTAAGGCCGGTTCACTATTGTAAGCGTCTGTTCACTATTATTTCAATCAACATGAAGAAATTTTCCGTTCTCGTGGCAATCATCGCGGTGTGTGGCATCAACCGGGTCGCAAGCGGTCAGGATAGCGCCGCGGCGAACGCATGGAAAAGTGCTTTGGCAGGTCCATTTTTCGAAGGTGGCGGCGCAGTTAGTGCTGGAAATGTCGCAAGCGGCGCGAAGACGAACTTTCTTTTTGCCTGGGCTACAGGCGCCAGAGGAGTCTTTCCACTCGCCCCGAACATCGCGCTGAGTGCCGCGCTCGGCTACGATGCCCGATCCATCGAATATTATAAACAGGACGATCAGAATTTCAAATTCGATTACACCTTCGACTATTTTGCGATTCGTCCCGGCATTCAGTTAGGCGATTTTTCTCTTGGGCTTGGCTTGGGCATTCCTCTGGGCTACTCGGTCACGGTGCAGCAGGGCGCTGGGCAGTCGAGCAAGACGAGCTCTATCGGCGCAAGCGGGATGAATTTTCTGCTCGAGCTTCGGCTTGGCGCGGCAGTGCCATTGATTCAAAATGAGAATGGCCAGCTTCAATTTCTTGTCGAAGCATCCTATGCATTCAATCATCTTGTCGCGAATGGGCCTCTTTCTTACTACGGCCCCGGCACCCAAAGCTCCGCAAGTAACAACGGCCCGCTCGCCACGCTGCAACTCGGCTTCGCCTATTTGTTCAATTTGAATCCGCAGTAGAGCCGCCCATTCGGTCTGAATACGTTATGGGCAATTCCCTACCTTGTCAAACGTATCGGCCTGGTTCCAAAGCTCCTTGGTCCAATTTCCGAACGTAGGGCCCAGGCCAAAAAACGAAAAGCTACCGTCCACCGAGCCGACAAATGCTCCCTCCACCATCTTGCATGGGGGATAGGACGTATAGTTACCGCCCGCGAGGATACCCGTCTGCGCGGACACTACGGCGGCCTTATGCATGATCTGGAGCTCGATCTTCGGAAAATTGATGCCGAAATTCACCCCGATGTCGCCCGAGGCGCCAATAGCGTCTTTGTTCTTGGTCATGTTGTAGCTGCCGATTTGCCCGTTCGCGCTTATCTGCGTGCCGTCGAACTGGAAGCCCAGGTCCGAATTATACGTGAAATGCGTTTCGAGCTGCGCCGAGCCATCGAAGGGCACGACATTTTCGATTACGAACTCGGCGGAGACCTCGATCACGACGGGAATCGGCCCGACCTCGAACGGCACTTCGAGCAACACGACCGGAAGTTCGATTTTGCCCAGCAGATCGTTCCCAGAGCCGGCGACCGTAGCATTCAGCGTAAGATCCGCATTCACGCCCTGGTCCTTATCCTGGAATACCTGGAGTTGGTTCGAAGCAATCGTCATACTGGTCTGCTGACGAAAGCGCCCGATCGTGCCATTGCACGTAAGCTTAGCGGATGTCCCTTTCTGCAGCGTGATGGAAACTTGTGCATTTTGCCCCGCCAGCGTCATTTGGATCGTTCCACTGTACGGACCTGCTGAAAACGAGGCCTGGAACGTGTTGCCGCTCATTTGCTGCATGGGAATGACCCGGCCATTCTTCGGCATGACGATCGAGGGATGGATGTCGTTGGAGCCATAGTCGAAACCATAATCCCACGAGATATTCCCCGATTGAATGGCGTCCGTCAGCGCGGCATCGGATGTATAGGCGAGCGTTTCACTCCCATTCGTCCCAACGCTATCGACATGGCGAATCGACTGCCCATAAATCAGCAGAATTTGGCCGGCCGCGAGATTCTGCGCGGTCGCGCTATTGGGATCCATGTGATAGACGAGATACTCGGCGGTCGAGTCGTTCGGATCGTACGAAGTATCGGCGGAGAAAATAGCAGCTTTCGCCGTCGTGCTATCGACGAGCACCGTATTCGGCGAATAGGTCACCTGATACGTTTGCGTATTCGGGTTCCAGGGGCCCGAATTCGTTGATGTTACCGGCTGGTTGGAACTGCTGCAGCCGGAAAGCAGAACGATAACGCCAATTATGACACCGAGACTGAGTGACTTCATGAGACATCCTTTCTAAGAAAGCACAAATATACGACATTTTTCCGCACTCCTCCGAAAATCTCGCGGCCCCGGAAATTTTTCTTCCAAAATCCCTTCCTATCGCGTAATGCCTTCCCGCAGGATCGTATGGGAGTCAACCCCATCGCCGGTCGTGATGCGATAAAGATACATTCCCTGCGCTGCAGCACCCGCATTCCACACAACTTCGGCAACGGAAAGACCGAGCGTGAACAGGACTACGGGACTTCGAATGTTCATTGTTGTTTTTTAATAGCAGAGTCAGGGAAGTAGTGCCCGGTTATTCAAGCACCACTTTCCGTACATATTTTTCCGATCCATCGGAAATTTCGATAAAGGCCACGCCGCGTGGTATTCTTGTAAGTTCGAGCGGAAGTGTTTGGCGTCCGGGCGCAAGCGGCTCGCTCACGCGCGCGAGTTCTTCGCCATCCGTCGTAAAGAGCCGCGCGCTTACCATCGACGCGGATTTTAACGAGAGATCGATATTGATTTGCGTTGCGCGCGCGTCCCCACCCGTGACGATGGTGGGCTGGATTCCGAAGACCAGTAGATTGCTGCGCAGATTCTCTTCGAGGAGCGGGGTCCCGCAGGCGTTTGCGACCGTGAGGTAGGCTGTGTCCACCGCCGCGAGCGCGGAGAGCGTGCATTCCTCGAACGTAGAGTCGGAAGGATTGAAACGAAGATTGCGCATTGCGACCGGGGTCGAAAGCGTGTCGCCAACGGTCACTAAAAAATCGACGCTGCCGATAGGATCTCCCGCGGCAATCGGGATATTCGAGTTACGAAGAAATTGAAGCGAGAGCGTCCGCGTGGAGGAAGATAGCGAGGATTGTATCGCGCCGGCGCTAAATCCGGGCGCGGCATTCAGTTGAAGTTTGGTCAGTATATTATCATTGTAATCGAGATCGAACGTTACCTCCGCGAGGCCGAGCGAATCGGGAATGGCATCGAGCGCCCGGAGCGTGAGCGTGGCCACACGGCCAGCCGGAACGGTATCTCGCGACGTTCCATCGAGCAAAATCGCGCATTGCGCGACCGGAGTTGGCTGTGGAATGGAACCCACGAGCGGAAGATGCAGATCGAGCTTGCCGCCGGCGGAGGTTACGATAAGTTCCGTGGAATCGAGGCCGGCGAGATTCGGATCGTAGGTTGCCGTGATCGTATCCGTGCCGTTCAACGTAAAAGGCGTCGCGCGCGTGGCGGAAAGGGAAAACTTCGTTCCCGCGGAGGAGAGCATCAGCGAATCGACTTCGATGGAATCGCAAAGGCCGCCGCCGAAAAGAATAAAACGCTCGCTCACCGCGCGGCAGGGACGCGCCGCGAAGGGAAGTGCGCTCATCGGACTGAACGAAACCGAATCCGTTCGCGCCCGGAAAATGGCGATGGCGATAGTTGTGTCGAGATTTATTCCAATCAGGTGAATCCGAGCCTGCTCGGTATCCTGGTCCGGCGTGAAATGAAGATGGAACGTCACGCTGCTGTCTTCAATGAGTGTCAGCGGCAACGCCGGTGTAAGGATAAAACCGGCTTGATTGGCAACGATCGAATCGATCGAGATCGAATCGCAGGAATTGAGATTGCGGATCGTGAATGAAGTATCGAGCTCGCTGCACGCCGCGAGATGAATGTTCGTAAAATTAGCGCCAACAAGCTCCGCGGGAGTGAACGATGTAGCCGCACGGCCGGCAAGCCGGAGCCGCTGAGTCAAATCGGAACCCGGCGCCGCCGTCGAATGATAGATCACATCGATGGAATCCGCATAGGAACCATTAGCGCCCGGCACGAAGCTCACGACGATCGAGATGGAATCTCCGGGAGCGAGCTTGATCTGCGTGCCGCCCGGGTTTGGGGACAGAATATGGAATCCACTCGGCGATAAATCCCGGATGGAATTTAGGACCAGGGTGTCGCAGGAGGTATTTATGAACGTTGTTGAATCGAGCGCGGCAGTGCATTTGGTAATCGCGGGAAAGGCGAGCGTGTCTGGCGTGAGATCGGAGGTGGCGGCGTCCGTTCCGCTGCCGGTCAGTTGAAGGATCGTGTCTTGCGTGTGTCCGTTCAGGGTGAACGTAAGCGTGAGTGTTGCATTGTCGCTGCGGGCGGCCGTGGGTTTGTAGTGGAAGAGCATCGTATCCGTTTCGTCAGGCGCGAGCACGAGGGGAACGATTACGGAGTCGAACGAAAATTCCGAGTCGGGATAGGACCATCGAATTCGCGTGAGCAGCATCGTATCGCACTGCGCATTCTGGAACAGGAACGCGGCTTGTTTTTGAAAGCAAAGGCTCGAAGGGCCAAAGGCGATTTTCGATTGCGAAAAAACAGGACGCGGATTCGGGTACGCCGTAGTGATGACCGTCACGTAAATAACGGTATCGATCCGTGTCGAATCAATATTGAAATGGAGCGTAAGGGCGATGAGCGCGGAGCCGCTCTTCGGCGGTTGAACATGGATGCGAATCGGAACTAAACTATCCGTCGGAAGAAGAATGGGGAACGCCGTATCCGAGGCCACGCTCACAGTGGGATCGCCGGAGATCGCGCTATCGAGCGTCCCGGCGAGGCAATGCAGGTTCTCGACATGGAGGACGGTATCGATCGACTGGCAGCCATTCGCGGTACGGAGGGTAAGGTCCGCAACTGCCGGACGAGTGACCCCACTCACATGCACCGAGATACCCACGATCGTATCCTTGACGGTATGCGCCGTTCCATATCGAATAGTGATATGAAGGGAATCGGAATAGACGCCGGGATGCTGGAACATCCCGCGAATACGCACTCCAAGGGACGCCTTGGGCTGAAGTTGCAACGGCAGTAGTAGCCGGTTTAAATGGAAAAGAGTTGTATCGGTGAGATAGGCGGATAGAATGTCCAGCGTATCGCAGGCGATGCTGGTAATCAGGATCGACGTGTCGATAGTGGTGCAGGTCGCCGCCTGCATCTTCGAGAGCATCGGCAGCGAGAGCGTTTGCGCCACTCCGCCGACGCTGCCATAAACGGTCACGATGGAATCTTTTAATATTCCGCCCGCCCTCCAGACCAGATGCAGATACGCGGTATCGAATTGCTGGCCGCCATCGTGATAATAGACTCCGAAGTCGATCGAACCCAGCGGGTCGGGCAGAATGAGTTGATCGGCGCTGAAATTTTTCGAGCCGGTTTGGGCGGTGCCGGTTCGGAGATCGGTTACATAAACCGAATCGAGTTCCAGATAGCAGCCGGCGGAGAGCGCAAGCGTTACAAGGATGTTGGCGCTGCCGCAGCGGGGCGCGCGTAGCGCGAGCGTATCCGGCGCGCACGCGAGCGAGGCGGGCGGCGGTGGAATAGTTCCGTCCGGGTCTTCGTAAAGCATGGAGGCCGAGGCGGCGAAAAGGGTAGTGCCACGCGCATAGAATCGGGAGTCGACCTGGCCCGAAGGGCCGCACAGCGGAATCCAGGTGAGGCCCGTATCGCGCGAAAGAAACATCCCGTCGGAGATGCTTTGCGTCCAGAGGTTCCCGTTGTGGAACTGCACGCAGCCGGCCGTTCCGGAAAAGGAAAGCGCGGGGCCGGTAAACATTCCGCGGAAGGTCCACCGCACGCCGCCATCGGTGGAGAGGTAACAGGAATCGTCATACTCGCTCGCTCCAAAATAAGAGTGGGAGCTGCCGAGTGAGGTTGGAGAAAAAATATGGTGCGTTAAGTTGGATGGTAACCAATTCACGCCGCCATCCGAAGTATAATAGAGCGGGAAAACCCCGTGCGAAGACCAAACCCCGGAAGCGCCATCCGCAAAGGCGATGCCGTTCACACTGGGAACAGGAATCTGCGTCCAGGTCTGGCCCTCGTCCGTCGATTCCACCGCGCTCCCGCCATTCGGATAGCTCATGAAGAGCGTATTCGTTTGCGCGGCATAACGAAGTGTGGTACCGGCATTCGGCGCCGTTAATTGCGTCCACGTCGCGCCGGCGTTCGTTGTTTTGGCGACGATGGGTGCGTTCGATGCAATGGCCCAGCCGGTGTCCGCGTCTTTGAAGGTAAAATCCCGAATGATAAGGCCCGTGGTATTCGGGCACAAATGCCAGATAGCGCCGCCATTGATCGTTTGGTAAATGCCGTTCGTCGTGCCGGCAAACCCCGTGTCCGGCGCGCCAAAGGCATCGAGAAAATAAATCGAGCTGACCGAAGAGGGAAACGGCGCGATAAGGTTCCACTGCTGCGCCCGCAGCATCGTGGGCAGCATGCCGATGCCGGCAAGAACGAATAGAACGATGAGACGGAAGAACCTTCGCATAACAGAATAGATGAAGCGTCGATCGTGGGCCGATCAGGTTACCCTCAACACCAATACTGCACGAAAATTCACATTGCCAATTGATCTAATTCAAGATTTAAAATTTTTAATTTCAGACCCGGAACTCAAACGCAAATGGGGGGGGGTTGCTACAGGCAAACTAATTCACGATTTTTCAAACCCAAAAAACCTTATGAACGGAACAAGAGCACAATCGTGGAACGATTTGGTGGTCCTGCCGCCGATGGATCCGCGCAGCATCATTGCATCCCTTGCCATGGAAGACCAGAGCGGCACCATGCAGAACGCCACGTTCGCGCGAAGCATCACCTGGCTGAACGCAGGGACAACCTGGATCAACCCGCCCATGACGACGACCATTGCCGGCGGCCCGACGACGACTTCGCACGTCGTCGCCGCAAACTCTTATGACTTTCAGGCCGTTGTCGATGCAACGAATTGGAACACTGCGCACGCGATGACGGCTCCGGCGCTCGGCCTGCCAATTGCGGTGCAGAATATCATGTTCTTAAAAGCAGACCCGAGATTCATCAATAACTTATACCTCAATATGAGCTCCGGCGTGACCGCAACCGATATTCAGTTGAGCATGCGCGATAACTCGACGACGAGCGGCGATTTCCAGAACGCGGCGAACGCGACCGTGCCCGTCTTCCAGTTCCCAAGCTCGACTTACGGAGGAGGCGGGCGAAACGTGCAGGTCTCCCTCACAATGCCCGGCCGCTTCCACGTAGCCTTTCGCATCATCGATAACAGCGGAAACTGGAGCATGTTTGAAATGGAATGGATTGTACTGTAAAGTATAAGGAATAACAGTAATGCCATGTCCACCAGACTGCGGTGCCATAGGTACGCAGGGTTCGACACCTACCGGTACCGGAAGCATGTACCCAACCGGGGGTGAACCAATGCAAGGTTTTGATTGGAGCAATCCTACCGGGGGGTTCATTGGTCCTAACG
Organism: Kapaibacterium sp. (SeqCode); assembly: GCA_035686785.1. Taxonomy (GTDB): domain Bacteria; phylum Bacteroidota; class Ignavibacteria; order Palsa-1295; family Palsa-1295; genus PALSA-1295. The sequence goes on along the minus strand of DASRZC010000080.1, from coordinate 4,430 downwards.
TCCCGGCAGGATGGAAGCCCGGCGATGGTGGTTTTGATCTTACCCCGACTGCCGAGACAACCGACGACACAAGCGATGGGCCTCCTTCAGGCCTTGATGTACTTGCCCTGGAGGCGAAAATATGGCAAGCGCAGCAAGATGCTAAACGCAATCCTACTCCGACTGGGCCGATCAAGCCGGTGGACCAGCGAAGAAAGCCGGTGGATCCGTGCGCAGGGTCCAGCCAGGTTATTAAAAACTCTCAGATTCCGCCTGCTCCCTCCGATCCAAATAATCAGTGGTGGGATCCCTCTGCCAGTCCCTACTGGGGATCACCTCTTTTCCCCCAAGCGCAGGGCCTTCAGGCGGAGAGGCAGTTGGCGGCTCTTGCGAGTGATTACGGGTATTATGCCGGAGTTGATCTGAATACGGCATTCGAAAAAGCTGTGGGGACAATCGGCCCATCAGATACGCCCGAAGAAATTGCCGACAAAATGATGAATTCTTTACTCGATCAGGCCGGATATTTACCCGCTGATGGAGTGTATCCAACTGGGGCTGTTGCTCCTATGCCGGGGACTTTATCGCCTGCCCTGATTAGTGTGCTCGATCAAATCGCTCAGGAAATTCAGGATGGAAACGGTGGCGATATTGACTGGAGCGCTTTTGCGGACGTTCTGAATGCCCAGGCCAGTGCGGACGCGGCCGCGCTGCAAGCTGCTTACCTCAGTGGGCATGGGAAAGGGCCTTGCGGGGACATTAACGATGCGGTAAATAGCGCGACTAATAATCAGCGGAATAATCAGCGCAAGGCAAATAACGCGCTCAAAAAATTAGATAAGAATATCAAGCCGCCAAAACTGCCGCCGGGGCCCGGTGGGAACTCCAAGGGACCCGTTAAAGAACCCGTGAAGACACCGAATCTTTTTGGGGGACTGAAAGCAACCACCAAGAATGTACCGCAAAGTCACCTCGGGCCTATCAGCCCGGGGCTGCTCCATTCGGGCGCTGAGATATATGCGAAGGGACCGGCGGTAGCCGATAGATTAAAGGAAATATTACGACCGTATGGGGGGCTCACGCTTGGCCAAACCGGGGATTCGCTCGCGCAAGCACAAGGACAGGCGCAAATAGGACAAGAAGATTTATCTTATGGCATGGCGGGAACACTCACGGGTGACGTAAATGATACTTTGCAACAGTATCAGCAGATTATCGCTCAAATTAATATTGATGATGCTGGCGATCCTGAGAAGGCTGCGAGTGACTATGCAGGCCTTTGTGATGCGACATTGCAAGATTTAATGCCGATCTATCACCACTTAGAGGACATCATAAAATATTCAAGTGATGCCAGTGCAGTGGCTGCGGCGCAGAGTGAATTGGCGAGTCTTATTCAATGGCTCAATAAGCTCTCTTATGATTATACAATGTATGACTCCCTGCATCAAAAATCAAAATGGTGGCCTTAAAAAATATGCGAATAAGCTTATGAATAGTGCAAGGCGAAAGATCCTTTTATTATGCTTGCTAACATTCTTTCAATGTAGTAGCAAGCCAGATACTCATACTCTTCGAATAGGCATGGGCCGAGATGAAGCCTACTATCTACTTGGCAAGCTTAGGCCCGACACTCTCATGGGAACAGCAGAGTATTTTTTCAATGCTGCAATGTTGGGCACAAGCGGAACTTGCAGTATTCGTTTTGATTCACTAAATCGAGTAACCATTTTCTATTTCAAGGCAATTGCGAAATTCAATAAGATACTTAAGGACAATTGCATTCTCGCCTTTGGATTGCCGGATGATACTGCAAAGAACCCTCTCAACGGTTCACTAACGGCGATACAGTGGCATCAGGCTGGAGCTTTCTATAATTTTAACGACAATTCGAAGCTGAATCGGTGTAGTCTTTATGGGTGTAGTGAGCAATTCCTAAAAACTCGCTCGCTCGACGAGCCGCGGCTTCCTTCCTCACCAATTATCAAGAGCTCACTCACTCTATGGATTGATATGCCGCGTGCTGTGGTTTATAAGCAACTTGGCGCTGAGCATCCCGATAGCTTGGGTGCCGATGGGTATGAATTTTTTTTGCATGTGAAACTATTAAAGGAATCAGGATTCTGCGCCGTCAAGTTCGACTCGGCCGGAAAGCTTATTCATTTCTATTTTGTTACCTCAGAGGTTGCTTGGTCGATTCTCGTTAAGAACGCTTTGTACGTCTTTGGCCAACCCTCAGAACACGGGCCCTGGCCCCAGACTCCGAAGCAGTATGACCAGTATTGGTGGAAATTCAACGGCGAGAATTACAGTCTTTGGCAACGCAGTCTCGGTTGCATGTTCGGTGGTGACAAGCCTTTGCAAATGCCAACTCTCGCTCCACTAAACGTTCCACCACCGCCTTAATCATACTCTATTTTTGCTCTGTATAGTGGTAAAGGGGGCCTTCGTCCTCCAAGAAAATAAATTTACGGTTTTCTTGCATTCGCCCCAATAAATTTATATTTTTGTGGTTAGTGAGAAATTACCTGATGGGTCTTCGGCGCCATTTGATGGATGAGCAATTCCAGTTCGGTCCATCTAAATTCAATCCTATGCCGCTAACATTCAAATCGAGTTTTGACACGGTTTCGAAGATGATTACGGGGATCGGGTTCCTCCTGCTAATCTATATCGGTTATGACCTATACTCCGATCCGCATTCTTCCACGGCCGGGCTGGTTTATATCGCTGTTGTCCTAATTACTAATTTCGCAGCTTTTTTTCTCAATAGCGGCACGTTCGTGGTTAAGAGCGATTGTTTGGTGATTGACCGTGCCGTGGGAGGAATTAAAATTCCGTTCGACGATATCCTGAGTACCAGGGTTTTGAATGATGGCGATTCCTATTTGATCCGAACCTTCGGTATCGGCGGATATGGGGGCTGGTATGGTAAGTTCTGGAGTCGAACTACCGGTGTAGTTACAATGTATGGAAGAAACCAGCAACACCGCATATTGCTCAAGACGAAGACGCATGGCTCTCTGATAATTACGCCAGATGACCTATCGATTCTGAGTCACCTGCCAACCTCTAAACCATAAATGATTTGCAGAACTTCGCGAATAATTTATTCTCTTCGGCTGCCTCGATGGAAATAAATCTCGTATTTGTTCCATTCGCCTCAATAAATTTGTATCATTGTGGTTAGTGGCTGTTTTGCGGATTATGAGTTGGTATTAGGAACGTTTTTTCTTCGGCGTTCGCGCGCGCTATCGGGAGCCGGTAATTTCTTCAGGTTTTTTACGGCGTCTTCAAAATCTCTTTCCGCGCGCGAAGGCTCGGCCAGTTCGCGCTGGTGAAAGCGTTCGAACTCGAGTTCCGCCTTGCGCTTCGCATCTTCGTGGGAAATCGTTCCGGCGTGATCCAAAATTTCGCGCCCGCTTAAGCGCAGAAAATCATCTAATTTCGAAGCCCAATCCCGCATGTACATCGGCTGCCGGTTCAGCGCCTGCAATTCCGCAAATTCCAGATACGCCGTTACGATTCTGTTCAAGGCATCGAGTTCCTCCGGCCGTAAGTAATTCTTGGCAATAATGGCCTCGCTTTTCGATGGCTTGTTGCCGGCCCAATTCGTCAGCCCCATCCGGGGCTTTGCGCCATCGGCCCGTTCCGCGATCATTTCGGCAGCCGTCCGCCCATGCGCGGCCCAATGCATCTTGTTTTGGATGGTCGCAAACAATTGTTTCGACGCATCCGCGGAGCTATCGTAGTCGATACTGGTGGCGTAGATATCGAGGACCTTGCGCCAGAATACTTTTTCGGACGATCGAATGTCGCGAATGCGTCCGAGCAACTCGTCGAAATATTGCCCGCCGCCCCGCTGCTTCAGGCGATCGTCGTCCAGGGCAAAGCCTTTGACGAGGTAGTCCCGAAGCCGCTGTGTGGCCCAGACCCGGAACTGCGTGCCTCTCGGAGAGTTGACCCGATACCCAACGGAAAGGATGGCATCCAGATTGAAGAACTCGACCTGATAGGTCTTGCCATCCGCGGCAGTTGTTGCAAATTTTGCAACAACTCGATCTCGTTGCAGTTCGCCCTCGTCGAATGTGTTCTTGAGGTGGCGAGAAATAACCGATTTGTGCCGCTGGAATAGTTCCGCAAGTTGGTTCAGGGAGAGCCACACCGTCTCCGCATCCAAACGAACGTCTAAGCGAGTTCGGCCATCCTCCGTTTGATAGAGAAGGAATTCGCCGCCGGAAGCGCCGAGGAATGATGGTGGTTCAGGCATTTCGTTTCATGCGTTAAGGGTTTGCAAAGGGCAAAGCCTCGGAAGCGGTTCCCCCTTTTATTCCGGCTTCCGCACCCAAGAAAAATCTTCGTTATTCTTGCATTTCGCCCCAATAAATTTGTATCCGTGTAGCGCAAACTTCAGTTTGCGATCCCGTGGCGGGGTCGCAAACTGAAGTTTG
>DASRZC010000079.1:0-7332 GCA_035686785.1 Kapaibacterium sp. (SeqCode) | reverse complement strand
TCGAATTCACAATAGTCAAAATCTGACATTTTCCCGCCACAATCTTACAGAAATCTTACACTATCTGACATGCGCTTCGGAGAGCCATGAATTCACCGGAATTATTCGAAAGGTGGTTGCATTTCATAGCTGTATTGCCGTTGCTTTTTTTTGCATTATGCCTTACCCTTCGTTCGAGGAATTCGGTGAATGGATATATTTCCGCCAGAAGGTAAAAGGAGACTACCCGCATTTCTTCATTGAGCTTTCGAAAGCTCATCCGGGGCTAACCAACCATGAAGTCATGCTTTGCAGTCTTTTTCTGCTCGGATGTCCCACGCCGGAAATAGCCGAGCGCATGGGAGGAAAGACCATCGACGCCATTCTTACCGCGAAATACCGCCTGAGTAAGAAATTTAAATTGAAGCGAGGTGAAAAGTTGCGAGACCACCTGCTGCAAATAGCGGCTGGGAACTATGCCCCCCCCCATCTAAATCCTTAGGTCATTCCGTTTCGCGTTAGCCATGCCCTGAAGTTACGCTTCGCGACCGTGACCTGAAGGTCACGGCTATACCGAGGGTGATTATTGAATCTTCAGATGTATATCCAGCCCGGCCTCGATCAAGCGCGTGGGTGGGCTGATTAGTCCGCTCGCGGCCGGCGTGGTCCGCTCGTAGTGGTAGAACATCTCGATCGTGAGCTGCTGGCTCATGTTGTATCCGATGCGCGGCTCGATGGTCGTCTTCGTCAGTCCGCCATTGCTGATGCCGTTGGGATTGTTGGGCGAGATCGTCCAGAAATTATAGTAGCTGCTCGCGCTGATGGTCTCGCTGAGCGTAAAGCTGGCGGTGAATTCGTTCTTGAGATTAAGTTTCAGGAATGGAATGACCAGCCCCTGCCGCGAATAATTCGCCGTGATGCCGAAGGTCGTCGAAAGCTGCTGCGTGATGCGCGCGGAGGAATAATCGGCAGCCCATTGGGTTTGCGTGCTGTAATTTAAGCTGGTCGTCAATCGGCCATTCCACAATTTATCCCATCCCATGTCGAATCCGATGAGCGGCTGGAACCCATAGACGATCGTTTGCAGGTTCGTCAGATCCAAAGTATCGCCGGGGTTTTGCTGGAAGGAGCGGCGGTAGGTCCCGTTGTAGGCATCGCGGACGCTCGCATGATCGGCGAAGCTGAAGAGCGGGAATTTTTCCAAACCGGTCCAATTGAACGACCAATTCACGCGCGGCAAAAATTCCTGTATCGCCGCCGAGAACCACGGCAGTGTTTCGAAACCCTGCATGAAGGCGTTTTGCTCGATCTTATTATGCTGTTCGGTTGGAAGAACGAAGCGTGCCGTATCGACATTCGTCTGAATTCCCAGCGCGCGCTCAGCATCACCCACCATTTGCGCGTACTTCGCGCCCACGTTCAGGATGCCCGTTTGCATGCTCCCCGGAAGAAATGGAATGGAGGGAATCGAAAGGAACGTGCGCGAGACGTCGCCGGATTTCACCGTGTAGAGTGGATTTGGGAACCCATTGCTTTCGATATTGAGCGCGTCCTGCTCGGCGTAACCGAACGAGAGTTTCCAATCGAGGCTGATGGAAGCGCCGGCCCAGAGCGGGCGGCTCGTCGATAGCTCGAAATTATTCGCTTGATTGAATGCATCGACGACATCGACGGAGCCGCCGTATGGATCGGCCGCGCGAAGCCCCGGCCGAACCGAATACCAAAGGAATGGAAAATGATTCTGCCAATGAAAGAGCAGCCGCCCGCTCGGATCGGTAATGAGGCCCAATTGATAGGCGCGCGAAGGCCCATTCTGATCGTCCTCCGGAGTAAAGATTCCCTTTGCAAGAAAATTCGAGATGCCCGATCCGCTACCGGCGAGCGCGTTATTCAGGCTCGAATTCGTTTGCGTAAAATTAAAGCGCGTTCCGTTCCAATCGAAGAGCGGCTTTTCAATTACGGTGCGCAAAACATCCTGAACGGTGATGGGTGGCGTGGGCGGTTGTTCCGATTCTTCCGGCGGCGGCGTAACGACCAGGACGGGCGGCACCTCCGGAGCGATCGTGGTATCGACGACGAACTCGCGGTCGTTAATGCCTTCGGTTCCCACGCCGGCAATGTGAATTTTCGTCGTATCGATGAGTACCGGCCCGATGAAGGACGAGGGCGTGTGAAGCGTATCGGTAATATACGACGGTTCCCCAAGTGGATTGGGCTGTGCCTGCGGCCGCATGTGCTCGCCGCGCTCGACCTGGTTGCGCGGCTGTTCGCGCGGATTTGGGGCGGGCGATCCGCGCTCCTCGAAGCCGCGCCCCGGTAATTCCTCCGGCGTGATTCCAACGCCGTTCTCGCCGGGCCGGCCGCGAAATCCGCGCTGCATCCCCTCCGGCTCCGCCGCTTTGCCGAAGATCATTTCGCCCAGCTTGCGCACGTTGAATTCCAGGCCGGTCGTGATCGCGTTGTTCCACGCGCCCTGCTTCGCGTTTTGCAGATTCGTTTGCGCGTTCAGCCATTTATAATTCACCTGGTAATCGAAGACCGGCCGCACCAGGGTTTCCAGGCCAAACAGGCCCGGCAGCCGAGGCAGCGTTGACATGTGGACGCGCTGGTTCGCGGCATAATCGGTTCCCAATCGCGCGAGCGCGCCGTTCTTCAAAAAAATGTCGTGCGCGATGTCGCTGAAACTGCGCTGGAAGAGATACACGCTGTCGTAATTATAAACAGGATTCCCATTTGCGTCATAGCTCACGGGCGTGTTGAATTGCGCGTTCGTTTCGAGCGGCACGAGATTGCTCGATACATCCAGCGCGTAATCGAACGACGGCGAAAGCATCCCGCCCTCGAATGGCTTCCAGGTGATTTGCATCCCGCGCGTTGCGGTGAAAATGCGGTTGACGAGGGGCACGCGGCTGTTCAGAACGGCAAGAGTAGCCAATGAATCGCTCCCCTCGGGCGGCAGCGTGAGCGTGGAAAGCTGTGTGATCGAATGATCGCGCGCGCGCGTGGCGGCTATGGCGAAATCCACGCGGCTGGGAAGCAAATTGATTTTCCAATCCGCATACGGGCCGATGATCGGCGTCTTATTTCCCCACCATTTGAATGGCTCGATGCCAAGCTGTGGCAGCGGCGGCAAGGAATAGCGGCCGGTCACCGTCCACGCCCAGTTATAATCATACTGGAATTGCGGGGAGCGGAGATACTCCTCGGTGTAACCGAATCCGAAATCCATACGGTTAATCAGCGCCGGAATAAGAAAGAATGTGCCTGGGAACCGCAATGCTATATCGGCCGACCCAATGGAGTTCTTGACATCGAGCGTTTGATTATTCGAATTCAGCGAATCGACGATATGCTGTTTTTGCGCCGGCGTATAGATCGAATCCGGAGCCGCGTTGACCGCCGCGATCGCGCCGGCAAGGCTTTCATCCGTATTTACGATATACTCCGGCGTGAGAATATTCTCCGCGTGCGAAATGGTGAGCGGGAATTTCGATTGCATCGTTTGCATGGATTTCGGCAGCATTTTATCCATCGCGAACTGGCCGATCACGTTCCAGTCGAAGGTGGTCGAGCGCGAGGTGTTGAACCGCTCATCGACGCGGTGGAAATCGGCGCTTTCATCGACAATCGATCCCGTGATATTTCCAAAATCGGAGAGTTGCAGTTTCGCCGCGCCGTTCCAGGCGAGGCCCATTTTGTCGTTCGCGCCAAGCAGGCGAAGTTCATCCCACCACACGTCCGTCGTGAGTAAAGGCCCGGTCTCGTTTTGCACGCCGAGCACGAAAAAGGGCGCATCCGTCAGCGTTGGACCGCCGACGACGGTGTAGGTAGCGAACTGGTTGTTGGGATCCGTTTGGGTCCAAACGTTTTTACCGGCCGGACGACTGGCTTTGAGCGCGGTCAGCGTCGCAAAATCGACATGCATATTCTGCCATCCCCCGACGAGTGGCATGCGGTATTCGTAATAATCATATTGATCGGAGCCGAACCGCATATACACCCACACGCGCTGCCCAGTGTCCGAGATTGTATGGAGCGCGCGAAGCGCGCTCGCCGGGAGCGTTGCGCTATCGCCATGCGCCCAGATCGCCATGGAGGTATAATTGAACAGATCGTTCGGCCTCGGGAAAATACGGGTCGCTTCGCGCCGGCCGGTATCTTCCACTTTGTCAAGGTGCATGAGGAGCGATTGCTCGTTGCCGGGAAGGTAGGTCGTTGCGGAAGGAACAAGCGTCGTCGCCGCGCCGGGCGGCGGATAATATCCGGTCAGGCCATTATCCCAGATATTGACATACCCGATTTTCAGCGATTGATCCGCGATCGGATTCAACTGGTTCAACCCAATCGTCCCGCGCGACCACTGGCTGCCGACCATCATAAATTCGAACAGCTCGACCTGCATCGGCTTCGTATAGCCTTTGGTCCAGATGCGGTAGTAATTGATGTTGCTGAAGGAACTATCCTGGGTGCCGACGATGCGGTTGTAATCGGCAAGCGGGATACGAAGCTGGTACCATCCCTGCGATGGATTTCCACCAATGGTGTAGGGACCCGACCCCAGATTATTCAGCGCAATTTGATACTCGTAATATCCATTCGTAAGATTGACCGAACCGGTTCCATCCAGGTCCTCATGGTCCGGCGTGAGGCCCGAATAGTAATCGTTCTCATTGCCGTCCTGTCCGTTGATATGGAGGAAATCGGTTCCGTAGTTATCGTTGCTTGGATCGCTTTGGTCGATGACACCATTCGTCCACTTGGCTTGCTCCTCCGCAGTGGTCAGTCCATCGAGGCCGACATCCTCGCCCGATTCGTAGCGTCCATTTTGCGCTTTGTCTTCGGTTTCGAGTTTTTTATCCGGGATAATGTCATCCGAAATTTGGCCGAGATCGAAGGTTAACGTGGCATTGGCCTGATCGGCGGGATCGATGTTATCGATCTTGACATAGAATTGAATCGCGTCCGTATTCGTAGCCGCGACGTTCAGGCCCGGCGCATATTGCATCATGCCGCCCCAGTTATCCGGCGTGCCGAGCACCGAGGGCGTCGGATTATATATGCCCGGATGCGTCGGGTCGAAATAGTAATCCATCGTGGTCGCCTGCTGCCCGGTGGTGGTCTGCTCGTTCGGCTTAATAGACTGGAGCGGTGGGTAACCTCCGCCGGGCAGAGTTGTCGGCGGAAACCATGCCGTCCTGCCTTTGAGTTGATTGATCGGATTAGTCCAATAGGCACTGTCTGGATTGTTACCGGGCGGATAGTTTGCCATCAGCTCGCTATCGGCCGGCTGCGAGGCGGGAACCCAGCGGCCATAATTCAAATAAAGCGGAAATTCGTTCAGGCCGCCTTCGAAATCGTCGAGATAGGCAATCGAAGCGCCATTATCGACCGGCATCGGCGATTTATCCGTGTTCGGATTCGGCATCGAAAGCGCGCCATCGAGCTTTATATCGAGCGAGGATGGTCCTTTCAGGTCGAACATCGGGAGCGCGTTCATCGCGTCCGTAAGATAGGGCGCATCGAAATTATAGCTGCCATCCGCGCCCCAGACCCAGTTCGAAAGCGGCTCCTCGCCCTGACGCGTCTTCAGCGTTGGCAGGGACATGGAGTAGTTCATCAGCGTCGTTGCAATAGCGCCTTTCGCATGGCCCAGCTCATCGAAGAGTGGCACTTCCGCGCGCATGGCGAGAATGTTTTTCGTCGCGTTCGTGAAAATATCGTGGACGTCATACTCCACATTGATCTGGCCCGTATTCAGAAGGCTGGGATTCAATATCGTTACCGTGCCGGAGTTGTAATCGACGCGGAAATCGGTTCCCTCGACCAACTGGTTTCCGCCGATCGTCACGCGCACGCTTCCCTCCACCAAGTTAAACGCGCCCAATTGCAGCGTAGAAGAAACGCCACCCGTATATTTTACATCTATTGAAACGAGCTTTGTTTCCGTGAGGAGCAGCTTTTCTTGCTCCGTGTTGTAGATTTCTGGAAGATAAAAATCCGTATCGTTGTAAGTTTTATCATACTTCCGCTGGCTCACGATGTAATTCTCCATCGCACTCCCAAAGGGCTGGAGATACGGGAAGACGATGGTTCCAGTTGAATCATCAATGATATAATCATTCGAGCCAGGAGCACCAAATTGGGAATTGAAGTCGATAAGCCCATCCGGCGTCCTTTCTCCAACCGTCGAATTATTATATCGATCCAGCCCCGTGACGGAAATAGCCTTCAGGAGCGGGCCAGCGTTGTTCTTGGTGCTTGGTCTCGCTAAATATTCGACCTGATGTCCTCCCGGGGCCTGCAAATAAATACGACCCGAAAATGTCGAGGGATCGAAGTTTACACCGCCGATATAGTAGGTGCTTTTGATTATATTGTTCCACTCCGGCCATGTAGGATTCTGGAACGTAAATTGAGGCTTTATTAATTTTAGAACCAATACCGAATCGGTGAGGTCCGTGGAGTTATCACCGTATTGGTTGCCATTGGGATCTGTATAGCTGACCGCCATAGCTGTATTATCATCCGGGTCCTGATTCAGGATAAGCGTACCCGTCGGATCAACTTTATAGCGCGAAGGATCCATTTTAATCCAATAGCTTTTAACTGATGTAGGATCATTCAATCCCCCTCCCGCCCCTTGCCGGAGCAAGGTATAAGTCCCGCTGCTTTGCGGCGCAAGTTTGTAATAGGCGATCGCGAGTCTTGGTGCATTTGTCCCGGTTGAGTTGGCTAGATATGGCGTGGATGTCCATACTTCCACCTTCGTGGGCGCTGTGTATCCCAATCCCTGATTCGGCGGAACTGCGGAATAATAAGCTTCATATCGCGGAATAAACGATGTATCCAAGAAAAATCTATTCTTCCGGTAATCCCAGGGATTGATGAGATGCTCGGTGGCGGCGCCAGCTCCGCCGCCGAAGGATTTGGATTCGCGCGATCCTTTCTTTTGCGCCGCGAGCGTGGTGACATAGACCGGCCCGAAGCGGGTGATCGCTTTTAAGCCGAACAAATCCTGCTGCAAGCCGATATATTTCGAGGGTGTATTGAAGGTAACGTTTCCGGCATCGAACTCCTGCAAAATTTCATCGGGGTAACCCTGATAATGGAAATTAAGAAGATTATCGTATTGGAACATCCGGTCGGAGCCCCAGTCGGCGTTGATCTTCAGCTTGTCGCCAATCGTCCCCGTCGTCGAGACGTTAATCTCCTGCTTGAAATCCAATCCGGTCTCGGAACCAAAAAAATTTGCGCCGGCAGTGGCGTAGGTCTGCTGGTCGCGATAGGCCACGTGAATCGCCACGTCGCCATTGACGCGCAGGTTGATCGAGGGCTTTCCGAAAATAGTTGGGA
>DASRZC010000078.1:0-6111 GCA_035686785.1 Kapaibacterium sp. (SeqCode) | reverse complement strand
GCTCGCCGGGATGGGGAGTGAAGGGAAGGGTAAATGTATCGGTTGTGGCAAGCAGGGTATCGATCGTTCGCTCGTATCCATTGACGTTGCCGCTCAAGTGGGCCGTGTAATCGAGCAGGGAAGGATTAGCGACCGAAGCCCCTATCTCGGGATCGCCATTCGTTGCAAGGCCGGTGGAAATATCCTCCACTTCCAAAGGCTGTACTTGTACCGTAAAATCGATATCCATCGGCCCCTCATCTTCAGCGGACATCGTTCTCGATAGATCGGCTTCCCAGATTCCGGGGGTTACATCCGAGCCGGAAATAAAAACACTCGATGTTCGTTTTGACGCATCGGCATTGATACCAAACCGGGACAGTTCCTCCCCGTTATTGTCGAATACCGATACGGAGCATCCGCGCTTCAGATCGCGTGTGGAAATCGTCAGCTTCACGGATTTCGCTCCCGGCGGAATGGCTAAGAATTCCCGATCGAGTTCACCCGGAGCCAATTTTCGATCCGTGAAGGAGAGGCTATAATTATTTTGATCGGAAAAGCTATAGGGAATGGCAATGGAATTTACGAGTTCGAATTGCGAATTGCCGCGAGTATGCGGCATCCCCTTTTCATAAGCCCAAATCCGTCCAGAATAGAGACCCGGTTTATCCAGAAGTTTTGCGTGATATAACACATCAACGTTCATGGATCCCGAACCTCGCCGGTAAATACTCGATTCAACCGGGGACATCCAGGGCGCGTCCGAAACCAGGTCGAACGCCTGCATTCCGATCGATCGAGCCCGCGCGGTTGCGCCGGCAGGCTCGCCGAGATCGATCGTGAAGGTCTCGTGCTCGCCTTCGGTGGGATAATTCCCGGCCCGGAAATACGCGGCCGTCCCGGTTTTTGCGAGGGTCGGAATCGCGGCCTGAATGGCCGCATAAACGGGGGTATATCCTTTTCGCTCCCATTGAGAGAGTAGTGCAAATGCCGCCGGCACATCGACCATGCCACCGCCTTCATCGAGTGGCGTCGCAGATTCGATGTGATCGGCGGAGAGCATCATCGCGCGCTTAATTTCGTAGGCGTCGATCTTCCAGGAGGGAAACGCCTGCGTCATCGCGGAAAGCAGCAACGCCGCGCAGCCCGCCGTGTAGGGTGTTGCCATGCTGGTTCCATTGTAGCGATCGCTTTCGACATAATCGGGCACGGTGCTTACGGCCGTTCCGGGCGATACGACATCAGGTTTTGCAAGTTCGCCGCCGCGCGAGGAGAAATCGAAGAGGAGAGGATGTGTGGCATAGAGCCGGTATAAATCCCGCGCGGCATCCGCCGGCAGTGCGGCGCCGCATGAAATGATTCGATTGGCCGAACCGGGCAAGCCAATGCTCGAAAGCCCGGGACCATCGTTACCCGCCGCAACACACACGGTAAGATTCGGCGTGGCCGCCAGAAGGCTGTCGAGCCACGTATCCATTACGGCCTGCCCTTCCAGCTCGTTGCCAATTCCGAAGCTCATATTCACGACGACCGGCTTCGCTTGCGAATCCGCCATGGCCGCCGCGTCCTGGAAGGCATGCTGCATTGAGCCCGTTACAGTTACGCCACCGGCATTATTATCCGCGAACTTAATGGCAATGATGTTTGCCCCCGGCGCGACGCCGTTAAATCCTTCCTCCTTATCGATATTATGCCCCGAAGCGATGCCGGCGACGTGCGTGCCATGGCTGCCGTCATCGAAATAAATCGAAATAATATTTCGGTCAGGATAAATATTCACCGCGCCGGTGAGGTAGCGGCCTTCGGAGAGCGTGGTGTCGGAGGAATGAAATGCAAAGGTATCGAAATGCTCGTGGTAATTCGTTACTTTGTGTTCGCCCGCAAGATCGCCGTCACCATCGGAATCGACGAAGGCCGCGTAATGGCCGGTCGAATCTTCATAGACGAGTATGCCGAACACATCGGTATCGTTTCCATCGAAATTAAGATCCCGAAGTCCGTTCTGGTACCGCTGCTCATTCAGCGCGGCATAATAGTAATGGCCATCCACCGGCGTTACGTCGATAGCATTCAAGCCTCGAAGCACAGTTTTTCCATCCACGCGGAGTTTGTCACCCACGCGCTCGGCAAGGACGTAGGGCACATCGCCGGTGCCGGAATAATCTCGAACGTCTATGATCTTGCGAGTTCCCTCGCTCGTGGTAAGCAGGCCCGGCACGCCGGGATCGACGCCGGTATCGAAAATAAAAATAATGACGCCCCGGCCATCGTAGCTGGGATGCTCCTGAACGAACTCATCGGCATGAGTAGCCGAAAGTGGAAGGAAACTCCATTCCGTATGCGTTAAAGCCTTGTCAGGCACCGCGACCGGAGGACGAGCGGTCATGCCCGGGGAAGATGGGCTTGGTGCCGTGAACGTCCGCGGCCGTTGCGCGAACGATGTGGAAAAAAAGCAGGTAATCGCGAAAAACGAGAGGAGGAGTGTGCGACGGTTCATCGGAAAAAGATTGAAAGAAAGGGTAAACTCCGAATGCCGCCAAATTAAGTCCTTTCATTTCCGGGAAACTTGCTATACGAAGCAGACTGTTACCGCCCCCGCATTTCATCATTCTGCATCGAACCACCCCTTGACCCCCTCCTTGAAAAGGAGGGGGAATAACCGGGTCAGGTAGCTCAGTCGGTAGAGCAAAGGACTGAAAATCCTTGTGTCGGCGGTTCGATTCCGCCCCTGACCACATTTCAATTAAGAATTCGGAATTGAGAATTAAGAATTGGGGCACGGCCGTTACTGGCTTTCTTGTACTTTGGTCCCTTGGCCTTCTTCTCGTCCTTTCGGGATGCGGTCATCGCAATGCCGAAGTGATGCGTCCGGCCAACGGCGGCAAAAAATATGGCGGGCGCTACACGCTGAATGAGATTCGCGGCAATCCCTCCTCGCTCGATCCAGTGCGAATGAATAGCAAAGTCGAGGACGATATCGGCACGAATATTTTCGATAAGCTGATCGACAATAACAGCCAGCTCGAAATCCGTCCGGAACTTGCGAAATCCTGGGAAATTTCTGACGATGGCCTGACCTACACCTTCCATCTCCGCACCGATGCTTATTTTCAGGATGACTCTTGTTTTCCCGGTGGTAAAGGTCGCCGCATGGTTGCCAGTGACGTGAAATATTCGTTCCAGCGCGTCTGCGATCCGCGGACGCTAACCAGCGGATTCTGGGTATTCGAGGATATTGTGGAAGGAGCGGATGAGTATTTCAATAATATCGGAAAGACTACCCCCCAACCCCCTCCTTTTTTAGGAGGGGGAGTTTCCGGCTTCAAAGTTGTGGATGATTCGACGTTTGTCATAAAGCTCGTAAAACCGTTCGCGCCCTTTCTCGAACATCTCACGACGAGCTTTGGCTATATCGTGCCGCACGAAGCGATCGAGTATTATGGGAAGGATTTTTTCCAGCATCCGGTCGGGACCGGCCCGTTTCGCTTTGTTTATTGGCAGCCCGATCAGGGAATTCTGCTCAAGCGCAATCCGCACTATTGGGAGTATGATTCCGCCGGTAACCATTTGCCATATCTCGACGAAATAAAGTTCACTTTCATCAAGGACGATAAAACGTTGCTCCAGACCTTCCTTCAGGGCAGCGAGGACGAAGACTTCACGCTTCCAACCGAGAGCTTCCAACAAATAGTCACGCCGGAAAAAACGCTGACGCCACAATATTCAAAGTATGTGCTGCAGCACGTCTCGGCGATGAATACCTACTTCATGGAGTTTCTCTGCTCGAAACCGCCGTTCGATAACATGGCGCTTCGGCGCGCGATGTCCTTCGCGGTCGATCGCCAGAGCATCGTGAAATATGTGTTGAAGAATTCGCCGCATGGCCCCGCCGATCACGGAATCGTTCCGCCGGCCTTCACGCGCTATCCCATCGACTCCGTGCCTGGCATTACCTACCATCCCGACAGCGTAAAATATTGGCTGATCAAAGCGGGGTATCCCGGCGGGAAAGGCGCGCCGGTCATTACGCTTTCGGTCTATAATGAGCCTCGCCCGATGCAAATTGCCGAAGCCATGCAGCGCATGTGGCAGAATATTGGCCTCACCGTAAATTTGCAGGTGATGCAGACCGCCGAGCTGCTCGATGGTTCCGAAGATGGAAAGCTCGAACTCTGGCTCACGCGATGGTATGCCGATTATCCCGAGCCGGAAAATTTCCTCAATCTCATAAACGGCAGGCTGGTGCCAACAGAGCCAAACCTTAAAAGTTACCCGAACAGCGCCCGGTGGAAGAATGCGGAGTTCGACAGCCTGTTTTATCAAGGGATCGCCACGACGGATGAAGCAAAGCGCATGGAACTATATGCAAAAGCCGAGAACATCATGGCCTACGATGCGCCCACTATTCCACTCTTCTACGAAGAGCACTACCGCCTGCTCCAGCCCTGGATTCGCGATAATCCCCTCGACCCGATGAACAAGATCGTTCTGAAGTATGTGTGGCTGGACCAGTAGATGAGTCTTCGCGTCTTGCTTTTTATTCTTATTCTATCCGGAGCCATGCTCGAAAATCGAACAAAAATCAGAAATTTCCTGCCCGGATATTCACCCTCATTTCTTCATTTCCAAACACTCGCACCAAAAAAGTGGTACTTTTGTATTATTGAATTCGAATCTCGCCCCCAGTCTCGCGGAAAACCAAGACTGGAAAGAGATTTCGCCAGAAGTAAATCGTTTGAAAAAGCGCTCGGAAATAGCTGAATAGCTCACTCTACACGCGCCTATCGAACGACGAAGCACAACTAATGACCAACCGTCTTATGATACGACATCGAACCATCCGCTCCTTTGCCACCCTGGCAGCTCTGGGCCTCGTGCCTCTTATGATGAGCTGCTCCAACAAGGCGACCGAAGAGCAAATGAAAACGCTGCAGGGCCTCGACCAGCAGCGCGATCAACTAAACACTGAATTAGCGACCGCGCAAAACAATTTGCGGGACGCCAATGGCAAATTAGAGAGCGCCAACCGCGATCTCACTGATTGCCAGAACAACACCGCCGCCGCGCAGGCCGGCCTCGCACTATGGCCGAATGTTTGGCCCGATAGCGCAGACTGGCGCCTCGCACCCCCGCCCGCCCCGGTGGAGGAAAAACCAATGAAGCACCATAGACACTAAGAACAGGAGGAAACAACCATGAAGAATTACACAAAAACTATTCTGATGCTTGGCGTTTCGCTCCTTATGGGCGCCAACGCGTATGCACAGTATCCGGAAAATTTCACGAAAGATCAGGCCGATTCGACGATCGCGTTTCGACAGACCGAAATCTCCGGGCTGAAAGCCGACGTTGATAAAACGCAAGCGGATGCAACGAAGGCAACCAGCGATGCACAGCAGCGCATGGCCGATAACACGAAATGCCAGGATGATCTCTATGCCATGCTCGGCAGCGACAGGAATGGCTATAATGCTTATCGCGAGCAACTCGCCCGCGACGAGCAGGAACTCGCTGCATTGCGGCAGATGAGCCCGGCGGATCAGGTGGCCGCGAAAGCCCGCGTCGATGCACTTGAAGCGCAGATTCGGGATTTGCGCGGCAATAAGCTCGTGCTCATTCCGGACCACAAGAGCCGCGTCCAGACGCTCTCGACGAATTTCATCGAGATGAAAAAGGGCATGGTTCCCGCGAATTCGACCTACACCGTCGGAACCTGGCGGAAGGATCGGGATTGCCTCTGGAATATCGCGAAAAAGCCGGATATATATAACGACCCCTTCGCATGGCCTAAGATTTGGCGCGCGAACATGGATAAAATCCATAATCCGGACATCATCCAGCCGGGTATGCAGCTTACCATCCTTAAAACGCCCATTACCCCAGAAGACAAGGACCTAACGGGATATCGGCATCGGCATAAATAGAACCGGGATTATGCGGATTTAGCGGATTACACGGACGATTTTAGGATTGTCCGCGTAATTCGCTTTTTATTTTAGGAACCCCTGATTAAGCCTTCCAGGATGTCATTGCGAGGAACCTTTGACGACCGAAGGGAGTCAAAGGTGAAGAAGCAATCCGTAGTAAAATCAACGGATTGCTTCGTCGAATAAAGCTCCCTTCGGTGGCTTT
>DASRZC010000077.1:0-4336 GCA_035686785.1 Kapaibacterium sp. (SeqCode) | reverse complement strand
AGGCTTGAAGGCCTATGAGCGGAGATAGACTTGCTCAGCCTCTTTTCGGTGTGGTACAAATTTAACACATGAGTGGTCTAATAGAGCAGGGTGCCCTCTGGGCTTCGCCCGACCGAAGGGAGGGCGAACGGAGTCGAAGGATCTCGTGTAGTTTGGCAGTTCGGTGAACTACCGGAGATTCTTCGACTCCGCAAAACTCCGCTGTCGCTCCGTTTTGCGCCGCTCAGAATGACATCTTTACATCAGCATTCTAATACAGGCCACCTTCACTGCCTGAGGGATGGAGTTTAGATTCCAAATCCGCTGTTGCTCCTCCCGATGACGCTCAGCCTCGCCACTCCAAAACGAAGTAATTTTCTTTACTCGTTCACGCTCCTGCCGAAGCGGGAGCGCGAGGCCATGCACCGCATCTATGATTTTTGCCGCTATACCGATGATCTGGTAGATGAAAATTCCGGAGTTTTGGATGAAGTGCATTCCGAGATACAAACGAAGCGCGTGCAGCTTGCCTTGTGGCGCGAGGAAGTGGATGCGTGTTATCATGGAACGGCTTCTCATCCAATACTTCGCGGGCTGAAGACCGTGCTCGATCATTTTGAAATTCCGAAAGAATATCTCCTCGCGCTGATCGGCGGCGTGGAAATGGACCTCGTAAAAACGCGCTATGAAACATTCGAGGAACTTCGCGAATATTGTTATGCCGTCGCAAGCACCGTGGGACTCATTTCCATTCAGGTCTTTGGATATAAGCATGAAGAGACGCGCGACTATGCCGTCAATCTTGGATATGCGCTGCAACTCACGAACATTCTGCGCGATATAAAACAGGATGCATCGAACGGCCGCATTTATCTGCCGTTGGAGGATTTGCGAGCGTTCAATTATGATGAGAAAAGCCTGATGCTTTCCCGCTATGACGAGCGGTTTATCGCGCTGATGAAATTTGAAACGGACCGCGCCAGGGATTATTACGCCAAGGCGCGTTCCCTGCTTCAAAAGGACGAGCGCCACGCGCTCTTCGCCGCCGAAATCATGGACGCGATTTATTTTCGCCTCCTGCGCAAGATCGAACGTGCCGATTACGATGTTTTTTCCAAACGCATTTCGGTTACCGTGCCACATAAGCTTCTACTTGCGTTTCGGTTTTGGGCAAACCGTTTTTTTCGTTCCGCACGATGATTATTCTCGGAATCGATCCCGGAACGCTCGTGACGGGTTATGGCGTCATCGAATCCTCGGGCAGGGGAGTGGCGATCAGCCTCGTGGAATATGGCACGATTGAATCGAAACGCATCGCGACGCTGCCGCTCCGGCTGCACGCGATTTTTACGCGGCTCTCCGCCGTGATCGAACGCGTGAAGCCGAACGAAATCGCCATCGAGTCCGCGTTTTATCACAAGAACGTGCAATCGACCTTGAAACTTGGCCACGCGCGCGGTGTGGCAATGCTCGCCGGAATTTTGAAAGACCTGCCCGCTGCCGAATATTCCCCGCGCGAGATCAAGCGCGCTGTCGTCGGCAACGGAAATGCTTCGAAGGAGCAGGTGGAGTATATGGTTCGCTCTCTTTTGCGATTGGATAAATTAGATAAAAAGCTGCCGGATGCTTATGACGCGCTTGCCGTGGCGATCACGCATGCCGCCCGCTCCGTGGATGGAGCATCACATGCTGCGAAAAAATCATGGAAAAATTGGAAGCAATTTGTGGAAGAAAATTCGGAGAGGATAAAACATTAATGTTTATGAGCTTTTTTAATGGTCGTTCGTGGCGAAGCGGGTTCGTTCGCCTTTTTATTGGACCGAGTGGACAGCGTGGACGAGAGTGGACGCTATTGCTGGGAATACTATTCACGTTGCTGATTGCTTCTTCCGCATCGTTCGCGCAGATTGCACCGGCCGATCTAACGCCCGATAGCTACGTAAAGCTTATCCTCGACGATTCCTCTCAATTCTACGTCAACGTCCTCGGCAGGCCGCTGCCGGACCGGATTATCGCGGAGACGAAATACGGACGGCTGGAAATTCCGCTCGCACGAATCGCTTCCGTTATCGACTACCGCTATAACTACGTCGATAAACAGGACCTGATGCGCGAGGCGATTAAAAATGAAGCCGACGACCAGAAATATGCCGTCACAAAGTTCCTCCTGCTGCCGAAGCTGCCGGATACGTCCACCGTGGTCACGAAAGATTTCGATGTCTTCAAAGGGCACCGCTATTTGTTCGACGACAGCGCCCACGTTATTCTTTCGACTCCTTACGGCGATGTTTTTTTCAAGTATCCGGACTTGCAATATGTCGATAATTGGTCGGGACAGAACGACCGGCGCGAGGATTTTTCCACCGCGCGATATTCCACCGTGACCGATCCGCTTGCATCGCAGGATTTTCTGCTTCCCACCGCCCGTGGCTTCGGGCAAGGGAATCTCTTCCTCAACGATTACATGATCGCGGGCCTCCAAATCAATTATGGCCTGACGGATTGGCTCAGCCTGAACGCCGGAGGACTCTTCATGCCCTTTCTTCCGACAACCGTAACGACCGCGACCGAAGGACTCAAAATTTCTTTGCCCTCGATGGACGATTTTACCGTTGCCGCCGGGTTTCAGGACGTGTATTCCCAGGTCGTAAAAGTTACCCGTATCGCTTTTCCCTACGTGGCCGTAACCTATGGGACCTGGGAATCGGAACTGACGCTCCTCGGAGGAATTTCCTATCAAAGCACGGAAGATTCCCTTGGTAACCCTTATTATCCCCGGGACTCCTTCATCGGCGCCGGGGGCGATATGCGCGTCGGCGAAAATTTGAAGGCGGCGATCGAGCTTTACTTTATCGGCGATTTCGGTATCGTTCCCACCGTCTTTTCGGTCCGCTATTTCCAGAACAATTTGACGGTCGACGCCGCCGTCGTCTTCTCCCTCTACAAAGCCGGCGCAAGCAGCATGAAGACCTTAGGCGATTATGTCTTCAATACCACCTTCGACGTCGTCCCGATGGTAAGCGGGTCCTATCACTTTTAAGGTATTTCTTTTAGTTACCGCGTAATCATCACCGGTCGGGCCACCACTCCACCCGCCGTGTGCAGGATGGCCTCATACCGCCCCGGTTCGAGGCGGCTGACATCGAGCATTCCCCTCCCACTCAACTTTTGTGAAAGCACGGTGCGGCCGAGGAGATCGAGTAGCTCGACACGCGAGATTGCTTCCGCACTCTGAATTTGAATGGAGGAGGAAGCGGGATTGGGAAAAATGGATACGTTGGAAGAGGCATTCCAAAGCGCTACCCTCGAAGGCGCGTTCGATACATAGGCGGTGACATAGAGATTGCTAAAAATCGGAACGGTATCGGGAGGGGGAGTAATATTGCTATCGAGCACCCCGGAAAGGGCGCTGTTGCCACTCACAATAAGATACGTCGAATGAGCGTTATCCACGGTTCGTGCGCGTGTGGCTTCACTATCCCCGCGAACGGCGAAAGATGCGGTAACGGAACCCTGTTGCGAAAAACTTGGAAGAAGCTCGACATGAAAATTTGTGGGAACGGCGATATGGGGAAATGACACCGTTACCGTGTCCGAGCTAAGTTTCGAGGGATAAATTACAGCATCCCCGAATGAATTGAGAGCCGTATTGAAGATGGTAGCGTCTAAATGGTAGTATTCCCCTAATGGAGAGTAAAACAGCACAGTGTCTGGATCCAGCGCGACTTGCACACTATCACCGGAGATTGCGTCGAAGACGATTCGCACGGAATCGGCATATCCCGAATCTGCCGAAAGCGTTATGCGCTGGGTCAAGCCAATCATTTCCGCGGATCCCCAGATAGATGGTATGAGCCAGCTATGCGTTGGCGTCGCAGGATCGAAATAGCTGATCGCCACATCGCTCGACAGCGTGGAAAACGGGGCCTCGGGCATGGGCGTAACATGACGCAAAAAAGGCAATGCACTGCCGCCGATAGCCCCGCCGTTTACAACGCCCTGCCCATGCGCGGCCTGGAATGCGATGGAAAGAGAAAGAAGAAGAAATGCGAAATGCTTCGTTTTCATGGGTGTGATTCGTTTAATTTGGATAACTCTCATTAAGCATGTCATTCTGAGCGGAGCAAATCGTAGCGAAGCGGAGATTTGCGGAGTCGAAAAATCTCTTGCAGTCCAGCATCGTCGGCGATGCTCCTTACTGCCAAACCGCACGAGTTCCTTCGACTCCGTTCGCCCTCCCTTCGGTCGGGCGAAGCCCAGAGGGCACCCTGCTCTATTAGACCACTCATGTGTTAAATTTGTACCACACCGAAAAGAGGCTGAGCAAGTCTATCTCCGCTCATAGGCCTTCAAGCCT
>DASRZC010000076.1:0-42636 GCA_035686785.1 Kapaibacterium sp. (SeqCode) | reverse complement strand
ACGCTGGACCGGACGACAAAGCGCGTCGTGCTTACGATCCACACTTCGCGGCCGGGCGTCGTGATCGGAAAGAGCGGCAAGGAGATTGCGCAGCTCGAGGAAGAACTGAAAAATATTACGGGTGGCAAGGAAGTGAAAATCCTTATCAACGAAGTGAAGCGCCCGGAAACGGACGCGCAATTGATCGGCGATCAAATCGCGCAGCAATTGGAAGGACGC
Organism: Kapaibacterium sp. (SeqCode); assembly: GCA_035686785.1. Classification (GTDB taxonomy): domain Bacteria; phylum Bacteroidota; class Ignavibacteria; order Palsa-1295; family Palsa-1295; genus PALSA-1295. Next base: position 42,417 of record DASRZC010000076.1, on the reverse strand, counting down.
ATCTCGTTTCGCCGCGCGATGAAGGGTGCAATCTCCGCCGCGATGCGCGCCGGGGCGGAAGGCGTTCGCATCAAATGCGGCGGCCGGCTGGGTGGGTCGGAAATCGCGCGCTCCGAGCAATATAAGGAAGGCCGCATTCCGCTGCATACCCTCAGGGCCGATATTGATTTTGCGCGGAGCACGGCGAACACGATTTATGGCACGATCGGCGTAAAAGTATGGGTTTGCCACGGTGACATCATTGGACAGACGCCGCTCCAAATCGCGGCGGACATGGCGGTTAACGGAGTCGAGCAGAAGGATAAACGCCCGATCGTTTCCGCGGCGGGCGGCGAAGGCCGTCGCAGAGGTGGCCGAGGCCGTGGCGGCGAAGATCGTGGTGGCCGCGAAGATCGCGGTGGTCGCGAGCGGCGCGGCGGCGGTGATAATCGCGGTGGTGGCGAGCGCAGAGAAGCGCCCACCGGGAGTGCCGGTGATATGACTCCCAAACTTCGCAAGCCACGGGCGCCACGAACCACTCCGGCTACATAACATCCGGAATTTACGAACACAAGTTTAGAGTAGAAGAGCATGCTCCTTCCAAAGAGAGTAAAATACCGCAAGGCGATGCGCGGCAAGGTCAAGGGCAACGAGACCCGCGGGACGCAGGTCGCCTTTGGCTCCTTCGGCCTCAAGGCGCTTGAATCCGGATGGATCACGAGCCGCCAGATCGAAGCCGTTCGCGTCACGCTTTCGCGCACGATGAAGCGCGACGGAAAAATCTGGATTCGGATTTTTCCCGATAAACCGGTCACGAAAAAGCCGGCGGAAACGCGCATGGGTTCGGGCAAAGGCTCGCCGGAATTTTGGGTTTCGGTCGTGAGGCCGGGGCGCATTATGTTCGAAGTCGGCGGCATCACGCAGGAACTTGCCACGGAAGCATTGCGCCTGGCCGGACACAAGTTGCCGGTAAAAACGAAAATGGTCACGCGGCCTGATTACGTGGAATAAATTGTAGCCGTGACCTTCAGGTCACGGTGTATAAAAGATTTTTAGAGATAGATGAAAGCCTTAAAATACGCATCGCTCACGGAGCTGACGGACGCCCTGCTGACAAAGCAGATCGGCGATAACCGTTCGCGCCTGACCGCGCTAAAGTTCCAAAAGGTCGTGGGACAATTGGATAATCACGCGCAGATCAAGACCCTGCGGCGCGACATCGCGCGCATGGAAACCGCGCTCCGCGAGCGCAAACCGGAGGCGAAGGCATAGTGGGAACCAGGATTTATGGGATGCTTGGGATTTTGGTTTCCTTCGTCCTTTGAGTCCTTGAGGATTATTAGAATAGCATGGCAGAGAACGAAATTATAGAGAGCGAAGCACCGGTAAGCGAAGCGGCGCCAAGCGAGGCAGCGCCAAGCGAAGCGGCGGGAAATGCTGCTTTGGCGGTTCGCGGGCGGCGCAAGGAGCGCGTGGGCAAAGTCGTGAGCGATAAGATGCAGAAGACCGTCATCGTAAGCCTGACGCGCCAGGTGCCGCATCCGCTCTACAAGAAATATTTTAAGAAGACGACGAAATTCGTCGCGCACGACGAGAAGGGCGATGCGAAGACGGGCGATACCGTCCGCATCATGGAAACGCGGCCGCTATCGAAGACGAAGCGCTGGCGCGTCATCGAAGTTTTGGAACGAGCGAAATAATAACTCCCCCTCCTAAAGAAGGAGGGGGCCGGGGGGTGGTCCCCGGTAAAAAAACCACCCCCTAACCCCCTCCTTCTGTAGGAGGGGGAATAAAAGGAGAACTTATGGTACAGGAAGAAACGAATTTAATAGTAGCCGATAACTCTGGCGCGAAACGCTGCCGGTGCATTCGCGTGCTGGGCGGACATGAGCGCCGCTATGCCGGCTTGGGCGATGTCGTGGTCGTGAGCGTGAAAGCCGCGATTCCGAACGGCCAGGTGAAGAAGGGCGAAGTATCGAAGGCCGTTATTGTGCGGACGAAAAAGGAATCGCGCCGCAAGGACGGCAGCTACATTCGCTTCGATGAAAACGCGGTGGTGCTGCTGAACGCGCAGGGCGAGCCGCGCGGCACCCGCATTTTCGGACCCGTCGCCCGCGAACTCCGCGAGCGGCAGTATATGAAGATCGTTTCGCTCGCGCCAGAGGTGATTTAGATTCATTAAATGAATATTAAATTAAAAAAAAATCTAAGCACCTTTTTACAGGAAAGCTTTAAGGGCATTTATGCGGATTAAGAAGAACGACATCGTCGAAGTGATAACGGGCAAGAACCGGGGTAAAACGGGGAAAGTCCTGCGCGTGTATCCGGAGCGGAATAAGGTTTTGGTCGAGGGGGTGAACAATCAGTTCAAGCACGAGCGGCCAAGCGCGAAGAACCAGCAGGGCGGCATCACCACGCGCGAAGCGCCGGTCGATGCCTCGAACGTCATGCTCGTCGATCCGAAGACGAGCCTTCGGACGCGCATTGGCAAGCGGGAATTCACGAGCGCCGAAGGCAAAGTTCGATTCGAACGCTATTCCAAACGTTCGGGGGACCTGATCGGATAAAAATTTTTGCGACGGCAACTATCGTCGCGAGTAAAGTAATATTATGGCAGAAGAGAAAGAACAGAAAACTCCGAAGGGAGAGGCTAAGGCTAAAGCTCCGAAGGCAGAAGGCAAACCGAAAGTGGAAGGCAAGCCCAAAGGCGAGTCTAAACCGAAGGGCGAGAGAAAAGCGAAAGGCAGCGAGGCTCCTCTCGAACGGCAGGCTGTTTCCGATCGTCCGGTTCCGCCCGCGCGGCTGCTCGGAATTTACCGCGAGCGCGTCGTTCCGGAGATGATGAAACGGTTCGGATACAAGAATGTGAACGAAGTGCCGCGCATCGAGAAGATTGCAATCAATATCGGCGTCGGCGGCGCAGCGAGCGATCCAAAATTGCTGGATGCGGCTGTGCGAGATCTGGAAGCCGTCGCGGGGCAGAAGCCGGCGATCACGAAATCGAAAAAGTCGATCTCGAATTTCAAACTGCGCGAGAATCAGGCGATCGGCTGCCGCGTGACGCTTCGCCGGGCGAGGATGTACGAATTTTTGGACCGCCTCATGACCACCGCGATCCCGCGTATTCGCGATTTCCGTGGCATTCCGGATAAGTCGTTCGACGGGCGCGGGAATTACACGCTCGGCATTCGCGAGCAGATCATTTTTCCGGAGATCGACGTGGATAAAGTTTCGCGTATCACCGGCATGGACATTACGTTCGCCACAAGCGCGAAATCGGACGAAGAAGGATTGGAATTACTGAAAGCATTTGGACTTCCATTCCGCAAGCGTGAAACGGCAGCATAACGATTAAGAATTAAGAGTTTAGAATCAGCGGATCTGAAAGGATCTAGCACTTTAGCACTCAGCACTTTAGCACTTTTTTGAATGGCACGATTAGCCTTACGAGTAAAAGCGAAGCGGACTCCGAAGTTCGCGACGCGCAAGCATAACCGTTGCAACCGCTGCGGTCGGTCGCGTTCGTTTTATCGCAAGTTCGGCCTCTGTCGTATTTGCTTCCGCGAGCTCGCGCTCGAAGGCAAGATTCCGGGCGTGCGCAAATCAAGCTGGTAGAAAATTTTAAGAATAGAGGATAGATGGATACTATCGGTGATTTTTTAACACGGTTGCGCAACGCGCTTGCGGCACGGCATAAGTACGTCGATGTGCCGGCTTCGAAGCTGAAACTCGCGATGGGAGAAATCCTTCGCGAGCAGGGCTATATCGAATCCGTCGAGCGGATCGAGGATGAGAAGCAGGGCATCCTGCGCGTTACGCTGAAATATACGAACGGCGGACCCGCGATCATGGGGCTCAAGCGGATCTCCACGCCGGGCCTTCGGCGCTATACGGGTGCGACGCAATTGCCACGGGTGCTTTCGGGCCTGGGCATCGCAATCCTTTCGACGCCGAAAGGACTCATGACCGATAAGCAAGCCCGCCAGGCCAATATCGGCGGTGAAATTTTGTGCTACGTTTGGTGAGAAAATTTTGAATGCTGCAGCATCCGCGCGGCTCGCGGATTAGTGTAAGCGAGAAAGAAGTATATGTCGAGAATAGGAAGAAAAGTAATTGCGATTCCGAAGGGCGTGACGGTCACATCCAAGGACGGCGCGCTCACGGTCAAGGGACCGAAAGGCCAGTTGGAGCAACGCATCCCTTCGGAAATCGGCGTGAAGATCGAAGGCGAAGAGCTTTCGTTTTCGCGCACGAGCGATGACCGCCGCGTGCGTGCATTGCATGGGCTTTCGCGCGCGCTTGCGAATAACATGGTCGAAGGCGTTACCAACGGCTATCAGAAGAAGCTCGAGCTGGTCGGCGTGGGATACAAAGCGGAAAAGAAACCTAAGTGGGTGCAGTTCGCGCTTGGATATTCGCATCCCGTGGCCTTTGTGCCACCTCCGGAAATCACAATTGAAATTCCGTTGCCGACCCAAGTGACGGTCAGCGGAATCGATAAGCAACTCGTGGGTGCCGTAGCTGCGAAGATTCGCTCGATTCGACCGCCGGAACCGTATAAAGGCAAAGGCGTGAAATATTCGGATGAGAAAATCCGGCGCAAGGCAGGAAAGACAGCAGGAAAGTAAGATTGTATGGCATCGAAACTGAAATTAAAAGAAAAAGCGATTCGGCGAGAGCGCCGGAAGTATAAGATTCGCAAGACCGTTCAGGGGACGAGCGCGCGGCCGCGTTTGGTCGTCTATCGCAGCAACAAAGGCGTCTATGCGCAGCTCGTCGATGACGCGCAGGGCTTTACGCTTGCGGCCGCAAGCAGCCGTGGACTTTCGGGTGGCAAAAAAGCCGATCTCGCAAAGAAGGCTGGAGCAGCACTCGCGACCGCCGCTATCGAGAAGGGGATCAAGTCGGTCGTTTTCGATCGCAACGGTTACCTTTATCATGGCCGCGTGAAAGCCTTAGCCGAAGGCGCGCGCGAAGGCGGACTTACATTTTAAGCATTAAGCACTTCTCATATCGTGGCAAAAATTCGTTCAGCGGAACTCAATCTCAAGGACAAGCTCGTCGCGGTCAATCGCGTGGCGAAGGTCGTTAAAGGCGGACGCCGATTCAGCTTTAACGCGATCGTCGCCGTGGGCGATAGCAATGGGCATGTCGGCATTGGCCTCGGCAAATCCAATGAAGTCGCCGACGCCGTTTCGAAAGCGACGGACGATGCGAAGCGCAACGTGCGCACGATTCCATTGCGACGCGGCACGATCCCACACACGTCATTTGGCAAATTCGGCGCAGGTAAAGTATTCTTGAAACCGGCTTCGCCGGGAACCGGCCTCATTGCTGGCGGCGGGGTTCGCGCAGTGCTCGAACTCGCGGGTGTGCAGGATATTCTTACGAAATCGCAAGGTTCTTCGAACCCGCACAATCTCGTGAAGGCCACGATGGCCGCGCTTGAAGGACTCAGCGATGCGACGATGATCTCCGAGCGCCGCGGCGTCTCGCTCACAAAAGTTTTTAACGGATAAGGTTTTTGATTACTCCCGGCTTCTCAAGGCGAGGGCAGCGGTGGTTAAAATTATGGCAGCACCAAAAAAAATTCTCGTAAAGCAGACGCGTTCGATCAACGATACGCTTCAAGTCCACAAGCGCACGATTAAGGCGCTGGGTCTCGGCCGCCCGAATTATGTTGCCATCCACAACGATACGCCGGCTATTCGCGGGATGATCCGCACGGTGCAGCATCTCGTCAAGGTCGAAGATGTGAAATGAACGTGTAGAACAGGCTTTTCTCAGCCTGTCAGCGGGCTTTCAGCCCGTCATTGCTCTGAAGCACGATACTCGGAACTGATTTCTGCGCCGTATCATAGGAATACGCATACGATTGCAACCACAATGCCAATGAGGACGGCATACATCGTTATCTGATTGCCCCTTCGCCGATCCTTCGCTTTCGAGGCATCGTCCGGCACTGGATTTTTATGTCCGATGGAACCAAAATTATAGATTCCGAGCCGAGCAAATCCGCTGCAGAAATGAAGTCGGGCCTGAATAAAACCGGAAGCCGATAACGTCGCTGGAAAAAAGACGAGTAATCGCCACCACGGTTTGGCTCCCGCCACAAGGAGGATGGCGAGTAGGATGAATGTAACTGCCAAACCGAGCCAGCCGACGTTCATTCGCCGCGTAGTTTCCTCTCGGCCGATATTGCAACGGCCAGCGACATATTGAGCTTCCGCCATATTACATTACGGAGCTAAATCCGTGCCCGCCTCTTTAATAGCTGCCGCCCGCCGGAGCCGGTCGTTTATTGCCCGTCCCAATCCCGTCTCCGGAAATTCCTCTGCGAGGATTACTTTGAGGCCGAGCGAATCGAGATGCCGCATGGCGGCGAAAAGATATTTGCTTGCCTTGCGAAGGTCGCCGGAAGTCGAAAGCACAATCTGATGTTCCGGCGGAATTTCGGGGTATCGCTTTTGAAAGCTGAGAATGCCCGTTGTCGATGAATTATAGTTCCGAAAATTGATTGGGCCCAACACGAGCGGGGTTCGCGTGGCGTAATGATTTTTCATGCTGCCAGGAATATGTTCAGAATTGCCCACATTTACGATAACTGGCCCAATCACACTCTCGATTTCTTCGACAGAAGTTCCACCGAGCCGAAGTATATGAATGCTTCCATCTTCCTCGGCAACGATCGTCGATTCAATGCCGACCGCGCATTCGCCGCCATCGAGAATATAGGGAACCTTGCCGCCAAGTTGATCCATCACATGCTGCGGCGTAGTCGGGCTGACATACCCGAACGGATTGGCGCTCGGCGCGGCGAGAGGGAAATCGAGTTGCGTGAGCAATTCATGCGTGAGTGGGTTGAGCGGCACACGAACAGCAACGGTATCGAGTCCAGAAGTAATTATGTCAGGAATGGGATCTCGCTTTGGGAGAACAATCGTTATCGGCCCCGGCCAAAATTTATCGGCGAGCGTTGTGGCCCAATTCGGGAAGTTTGCTACATATTCCGAGAGATGATCGCGGTCCGCGCCATGAACGATGAGGGGATCGAATCGAGGCCGCTGCTTCACATCGAAAATTTGGAGGACTGCGTCGGCATCCAGCGCATTTGCGGCGAGGCCATAGACCGTCTCCGTCGGAATCGCGACGAGGAGCCCACGTTCCAAGAGTGCGTGAGCTTTGGCGATGTCTTTCCCAACTTCGGTAGTCATCACAGCACAATGGCGCGCGGCGTCACCGCCTTCTTATCCAGCAGCGCCGGCCAGTAGGCCACGACTTCGCTCGGTTTCGGACGTCCACCGGCGAAGCCGGTGACGCTCGGCGGGCCGGTCAGAATGAGTGGCGCAATTTCCTTGCCGAACCGTTCGATGGATTTTTTATCCGACCCGCGCACGCCCCATTTCACGACAACTTCCTGCACTTCATCGAAGTTGACCGGCGTGAGTGGGCCGTGGCAGGAATTTACGCCGAGATATTCGGTCCGCATTTCGTCGAACGTGCAGCCGGCATCTTTTAATCGTGTTCGCAAAATCTGATCGGAAAGACGCGCTTTGTGCATGGCATCGGGCCAGGTGTAGGTGAGCGTCCCTTGCGCGGAAAAGCCGTCGTTATACGACATGGAAACTTTATAGGAATCCGTCGCGGCTCGGCCCTTAATGCCGGTGACGTGGACACGGTCCCGGCCTTCCTCTTCGAGCTGGATCGTGGTAAAATCCGCGATGCAATCGGGGGTGATGTAATCTTTGGGATCGCCGATCTCATAAAGGCATTGCTCGGCCACGGTCTGCCGCGAGACGCGACCTCCGGTTTTGGGATGTTTGGTGATAAAAAAATCGCCCGTAGGATAGGCTTCGGCGATTGGGAAACCGACATGCGCCAGGTCCTTCACGGATTTCCAATCGGCGGAAAAATTCCCGCCGGAGGATTGCGCGCCGCATTCGAGAATGTGTCCGGCGATAGTTCCCGACGCGAGCAAATCCCAATCGGTAGGCTGCCATCCGAATTCGTGGATCATGGGAGCGAGCGTGAGGCCGGTATCCGTCGTGCGGCCTGTCACGACAATTTGCGCACCCTGCCGCAAGGCTTCGACAATCGGCCACGCTCCGAAATAAACATTCGCCGAAAGCACGCGGTCGCGAATGTTCGTAAGCGGTTCGCCGGTCTCCATGTTTTTCAGTGGATGGCCATTCGCAAGCAATGTATCGAGCGAATCCAAAATATTATCGCCAAGCACGACGCCGACCTTGATGGAAATGCCGCGCTTCTTCGCGACTTCCAGGATCGCATCGCGGCAGCCTTCGGGATTCACGCCGCCGCCATTGGTAATGATCTTAATATTTTTTTCGACGAGGTCCGGTAGCACGGCATCGATTACGTCGACCAGATCACGCGCATATCCGGCACGCGGGTCTTTCAGCTTTTGTTTTTGCATAATGGACATCGTTACCTCGGCGAGGTAGTCCATCATCATGTAATCGAGCGGCGATTCGGGCGCGGCGCGGCGAATTTGGTCGATCGGAGCCGAGGGCAGATCGCCCCAGAACCCCTGGCCGGATGCAATGCGGATGCGTTCTTTCACAAATAGTGTTTTTTAGATGATTCGAATTTAAGTAAACACCGAATGGCGGTGCATTTCTCCGTATTTTTGTAGAAATATTTCGGGGTGCGAGGAGTGGGGATCGATCGAAGAGAGTCCAACGCTCGTCGTATTGACTTTTATCTTTTCAAGGATCATAAAATATGAAAATCGGAATTTTAGGGACTGGCACCGTTGGGCGGACGCTTGGAACGAAGTTCGTCGAATTGGGGCATGACGTAAAAATGGGTTCGCGCTCCGCCACGAATGCGAAGGCGGGGGAGTGGGTCTCGCAGATGGGGAATCGATCCTCACAGGGCACCTTCGCGGACGCCGCCGAATTCGGCGAGATCGTGTTCAATTGCACGCACGGCATGAACGCGCTCGATGCGCTGCACGCGGCGGGGAAGCTGAATCTTGCGGGCAAAGTGCTGATCGATGTAAGCAATCCGCTCGATTTCTCGAAGGGATTTCCTCCCACGCTCTCGGTCTGCAACACCGATTCGCTGGGCGAGCAAATTCAGCGGGCGTTTCCGGAATCGAAAGTCGTGAAGACGTTGAACACCGTCAATGCGCCGCTCATGGTAAATCCTTCGCTCGTTCCGGGCGAGCACGATCTTTTTATGAGCGGCAATAATTCGGATGCGAAGGCGACCGTTCGGATGATCCTTCAGGATTGGTTTGGCTGGAAGAATGTGATCGACGTAGGGGACATCAAGGCCGCGCGCGGGATGGAGCAATTACTTCCGTTTTGGGCCAGTCTTGCGGCGTTGTGGAATACGGGGCAGTTTAATTTTCACATCGTCCGCGCCTGATGCGAATCGGAATTCTGGGACAGCCCTGCATCGACGCCCTTCTGTATCCGGGGGACGATCCGAGCGCGCCGAAGCGGGCGTTGGGCGGCGTGCTCTATTCCTACGCGGCGATGGAGCGGCTGATGCGCGAGAATGGTTCCAAAACCGATTCTTATGTGCCGCTTACGTGGCTTTCAGTTCCCGATCGGGACTATCTGGAAACGCTGCTTCGCCGCTTTGAGCATATCGACCGGAGCGCAGGTTTGTGGCAAACCGATTCCCTTACGAATCGAGTGCAATTGGTCTATAAGGAGAGCGGCGATCGCGAAGAGCACTGCCCGCACATCCTGCCGGAACTTACTTCGGAGGAATTGACGCAGTCGCTGCTTGAATCGCTGGATGGGTTGTTCGTTAACATGATTTCGGGCTTTGACATTTTGATCGACGCTCTCGAAACCGCGTTGCGAGAATCGAAGAAACGGCCATTTCTGCATCTCGATGTTCACGCGCTCATTCTCGGGGTGCTTTCGGAGTCGGGCAAAGGCGGCTACGGTTTGGGGCGGGCACCGCACGGCGTGCGTGCGTGGCGCAGATGGCTGGCCGTTGCCGATTCCGTGCAGATGAACGAGAACGAAGTTCGATGGTTCGCCGACCCGGACTTTCGTTCCGAAGAAGAATTGCTTCGCGCCATCGAACGAATGGAAGTGCATGAGAGACCGCGACAAATTATCCTGACCCGTGCCTCTCGTGGTGCGAGCCTGTATTCGTTCGGAAGCGGCGAGGCGCACCACATTCCGGTGCCGAAAATCACAGCGGTTGAAACTACCGGCTCCGGAGACGTATTCGGCTCGGCGTACATCTTTTCCATCCTGCAAGGCAAACCACTGGAGGAGGCGCTACGGGAAGCCGTCCGATGGGCAAGCTGGAAAACCACGCTTACATCCATCGAACAAATACTCGACGCGCCATTATTTCATTCAAACTCATGAGAGAATTTTACCCACCCATCGAACCCTATAATCAGGGCCATCTTCAGGTCTCCGATCTTCACTCGATTTATTTCGAGGAAAGCGGAAATCCAAAGGGGCAACCAGCAATTTTCGTGCATGGCGGTCCCGGCGGCGGAACGGAAGAGAAGCACCGGCAATACTTCGATCCCAAACATTACCGGATTATTCTTTTCGATCAGCGCGGTTGCGGTAAAAGCACTCCTCACGCCGAGCTTCGCGAGAATACGACGTGGGATTTAGTTAGCGATATGGAACGGATCCGCGAGCATCTTGGGATCGAACGCTGGCTCGTGTTTGGTGGCTCATGGGGATCGACGCTTTCTATCGCATACGCCGAAACGCATCCCGATCGAGTGACACATCTCGTCTTGCGTGGCATTTTTCTTTTGCGGAAATGGGAAATCGACTGGCTTTACCAGCGCGGTGCGGACGCGATATTTCCGGATAAATGGGAACATTATATTGCGCCAATCCCGCCTCAGGAACGAGAGGATATCCTATTGGCCTATCATCGGCGGCTTACGTCCGAAGATCGCGTTGTGCAACGGGATGCGGCAATTGCCTGGAGTTCCTGGGAGGGTTCTACGTCGAAGCTTTATATCGATCCCGCGATGGTCGAGCATTATACCGAAGGAGATTTTGCGATTGCGTTTGCACGCATCGAAAATCATTACTTCGTCAATAATGGGTTTATGGAAGAGGGGCAATTGCTTCGTGAGATCAATCGCATCCGGCATATTCCCACGGTCATCGTGCAGGGCCGTTACGATATTGTTTGCCCGATGCGAAGTGCGTGGGATTTGCACCGAGTCTTTCCCGAAGCGGAGCTTCTCGTTTCTCCGGCATCCGGACATTCCGCGTTCGAGCCGGAGAATCGTTCCTCGCTCATCGAGTGGACCGACCGCTTCCGGTCGTAGGATGCAGAAGGAATTCTATGGGAACGATTAAGGAAACACGTTCGGGATGTTGGGCAATGAATTCATCCGCAATCGTTGCACCCGGAGTAAGTTCAGCGAGCGTGGCCGTTCGGACGCTGAGATGATCGAGCAGTTCGAGCAAGTCATCGGAATGGGAGAAGGGGAGGTCCGCGATTTCCGAGGATTTTCCGCTTCCCCGCAAATCATAGCGAATCACTTGAAACGATTCGGCTAATGAATCGAAGGGGGCATCAGAGCTTTCGGGACCATCGCTAAGCAGCACCAGCGGGGGGCCGGAACCTTGCACCTCAAAGTAGAGCCGCGCTCCATTTACGCGCGCGTAGCCGCTGGTGACCATCATACGGTAAGCTCCGGCGTCATTTCATCGCATGCGTAAACTGCGTAAAGAGATAATCGCTTTCGTGCGGACCGGGCGAAGCTTCGGGATGATATTGCACGGCGAAGATCGGCAGTTTCGTATGGCGAAATCCTTCCACGGTGTGATCGTTCAGGTTCAGATGGGTCAGTTCACAATCTTTCGGCATAGTCTTCCAATCGACTGCGAAGCCGTGGTTCTGCGAGGTGATTTCGATTTTCTCCGAGAGCAAATTCTTGACGGGATGATTCGCGCCGCGATGTCCGAACTTAAGCTTGTAGGTATTTCCACCCAATGCGAGCGAAAGCAATTGATGGCCGAGGCAAATTCCGAAAATCGGCTGCTCTTCGCGTTTGATCAGATGCTTTAGCATTGCAATCGTATCTTTCACGGCATCGGGATCGCCGGGACCGTTTGAAAGAAAAATTCCATCGGGCTTTTGAGCGAGGATTTCTTCGAGCGTTGCTGTTGAAGGAAGAACGGTAAGCCGCGCGCCATGAGCGACGAGCTTTCGCAGGATATTTTGCTTGATCCCGTAATCCAAAACCACTACGTGCGGCGATTCTTGCGAAGGACCGTTCAGATCATAGGACTCATTTGTCGTTACGCCTTTCGTGAGGTCGAGTCCCGCCATCTTCGGACTTTGCCGTGCGATTTCTATCAGTTCTGCATCAGATAATTCTTCTGTCGAAAGGACGCCGCGCATCGCGCCTTCGCTACGTAGCATTCGCACGAGCCGGCGCGTATCGACTTGCTCGATTCCGAGCACTCCGCTTCGTTCGAGAAACGATCCCAAACTTTCCTCCGCGCGCCAGTTCGAATATCGTTGTGCCGCTTCACGCACTACAAACCCACTGACGAACGGATGCCGGCTTTCCAGGTCCTCATCGTTCGCGCCGTAATTTCCCATGAGCGGATTTGTCATGGTAACGATTTGTCCAGCATACGATGGATCGGTCAGGATTTCCTGATAGCCGGTGATGCTTGTCGTAAATACTACTTCTCCGGTTTGCCGTTTCACATCGAGCGCGCCGAAGGGTTGGCCGCGAAAGACCGCGCCGTTTTCCAGCACGAGCCGCGCGGGAGTAGCGGCAAGCGGCAAGTGGCGATTGGCGAGTTCGCTGCCATTCATTTCCATACTTCCATTTCTCGCGGCGTTATTGTTCTGCATCGCTTTAATTTCTGAATTGAGTCTCAAGTGCTGGTTCCGTTTTCAGTAAGTCTGCGAAAACGAATCCATCGCGCTCTACGATTTCGCCTAATCGGATATCGAGCGGCTTCGAAAACATCGGGCCTTCGAATGCGAAGGTATGAAACTCCCCATACTCCCCGCATGGATCGACTTCGGTCGGCAGTTCATTGAGGAGCACGCGATCCCAAATTCTTCCCGCGAATCGGGCATCCAGCTTCTTCGGATTTATGCACGTGATGCGCGATTTAAGTCCACCGGCGATCATTTCGTTCGCCAACTGTTTGGTTGGAATATTCCACAATGGGAAAATCGGTTTTATTGGCAAACTTTCCATTTTCTTTTCACGATATTCACGTATGTCGCGAAGGAAAAGATCCCCGAAGGCAATTTGTTCGAAACCTTCTGAAATGAGTTGCTGAAGTGCCGCGCCCATGCGTATCTCATACACTTCATTCGGGCACGGCCACGGAAGATCGACAACGCGAAGTGCCACGCCCACGGCCTCGGCCTGTGTTTCGAGCAGCTCGCGGCGAACCGCGTGCATTGCCACGCGATCATGAGTCGTGTTTACGGTAGTAAGCAGCGCGCTTACTTCCACGCCCTGCGCACGGAGGATGTGCAGCGTCCATGCGCTGTCTTTACCGCTGCTCCAGGATAACGCTGTTTTCATTCGTTCACAAAAAGAAGGCCCTCGCCTTTCTGCGAGAGCCTTCAAACATGATTGATACTTCCATGATTATTGCGTTATTGCCACTCGTTTCGGCGCTTTGAGCCGAAGCAGTTCATAACTTCCAAAGAGGACCGTGCTCCAAAGCAAGTCGCCGAGTAGCGTGTTGCGATAAAACGGCAGGCCCGCCGTGTAACACTCGGCAAGACCTGCGATCGTCTTCGGATAGATCGCGCCTTCGGCCAGGAGCCAGACTGCGCCATTCGTTACAAGAAAGAAGAGCGCTGATCCTCCGAGCACGGAGCCCACGAAGCGCGGCAGAGTTCGGTCCTTTGCATAAAATCGCCCGATAACAAATGCCAGCCCAATCGACGCATAGACGAAAGCCATCAGCCGCCAATCGTAGAAGCCAATTGCAACGTCTGTTGCGAGCATCGCCAGAAGCGGAATGACGAATCCCATTCGCCGCGAGCCGAGATAGGCTCCGGCGAACAGCCCCGCGGCCATCACCGCATTGAAGTTGTATACGTGCAGCGCATTGAAGATGACCCGTGTCGCGATGGCGAAGATGACGAGCGCTCCGGCAAAAAGTAGTTGAGTCCGAGTTTGATTCATAGTGGTTCGATGAGTTAGTGATAGAACGCGAAATGTCCGGGAGCGATTCCGGTTGGCCGCGACCATTCGAGCGCGGCCGTTGAAGCATTATAAGCATCGAGCGTTCCCGCATTTACAAAATTTCCGGCATTACCCATATAATAGGCGTTCGTCGCAGCATCGTAATATCCTTCGAAATATACCGTTTTCGAGGATAGAAGAATCGGCGCTCCGATCGAATGGTTTACGTTGTCCAGAGCGAGGAGTGTGCCATTTTCGATGAGGCTCACACGGCCGCCGGTGGTGAAGGTGATCGTCGCGCTATCGTTCACCGCATTCGCGGAATCGACGAGTGCGTTCGTCGTGGCATTTACCCAGTAGATGCGGCCGGCGACTGTTTGGTAAATGCCATCGCTCGCGATTACGATTTGTCCCGAGGTGCTATCGGCAACGGCTCGTTCGGGACCCGAAAGAAGAGTGTTGGAAGCGATTTGATGGCGCGTGCTAAGGTCGATCACGTGCAAATGCCCCGTCCCTCCATAGGTACCACCGGTAAGGAAGGCTTTATTATTCAGCACGGCAACCGCGATGCTTGGTTCGCCCAGGCCGATCGTATCGACGATGGTATTCGACGTGAGGTCGATGATTGCGGCACTCGTTTGGTTACGGCGTGTAACCATGAGCAGATTCGGGCCGATCAGTGCCATTTTATTTGGGCCATCGGTCCCCATCGGAATCACAGCTTCCGGCCTCAGCGAATCGGCATCTACGATGTGGATGGCGTTCGAATACTCATCGAGAACGATCACGCGGTTTCCGGCAATGAGAATATCGTTCGCTTCACCCATGCCGGTGAGCACACCGTGATTGAGGATGGTATCGTAGCCGGTCGAATCGTGATGGAAGAGAATGGCATCGAGCGAAGAATTATTGCTCCCATACGATCCCTCGTTCGCAAGGAAGAGCGTTCGAGTCGATGGAACGACCGTGATAGGATTGTTCGGCGGAGTCGTCGCCGTTTCGCAGGCCGATAGCATCAGCAAAGCAACGACAGGAAAAAGGTAATGCTTGTGTTTCATGATTATTGGTAGTTGAATTGAATGGAAAAATGGTAGGTCCGGCTCGGGAGCGGGTAATTGAGCACTTCCTCGTAGTGCTGGTCGGTCACATCTGCGATGCTGAAGATGAGCTTAGCGCCGATATGATCCAACGCAAATTCCCGCGTGGCAAGCGTTACATCATAGGTTGTGACGGGTTCGAGCATCCGGTGCGGATCGTTCGATGGTTCGGAAAATTCATGCCCGCGATAGCGGACGAGGAGTGAAAGCGTACCCAGGCCAACCCGCTCGATTTCCGCGATAAAAAGCGAGCGCGTCGGCGAAGAATAGGGAACTTCATTCCCATAATTCTCATCGCCGGGTGTACTATTGCGCGCGGCGAGCCAGGTGTAACTTTCTTCGGCGTGGATCGAGGTCCGCGCATCAAGAGGAAGTTCAGCATCCGCTTGAACTTCGATTCCTTTCGAATCCACCTGGCCGATATTAATCGGCGCATACTCCTGGCCGAGATAGGGAAGCCAGATAATCTCGTTCCGGACCGTGGTAAGGAATGCCGTCGCGCTCATTCGAGTAGTTGCGAAACGCCATTCCGGTCCGTAACTCATATAGGCTTGCCAATTCTCTCCGTGCTCGGGCTTCAGCGCCGCATTGCCGCCCTGCGCCCAATAGAGATCGTTCAGCGTTGGAGCGTGAAAAATTCTGCTATATGCAGCCCCTATCGTAAAATCGCGAAAAGGGGTGAAATCTACAGAGGTCTGCGGTAGGAACTCATTTAAAGAAAGATCGGAGATGTTTTCAAAGCGTAGCGACCCAGCGATATTGAGATTTTCGAGGGGAAGGAATTTAGCAGCCGCGTAAGCACTCGTTCGTTCGCGCGCGATCGCGGAATCGCCATTGGGCGCTTTGTTTGTATTGCCGGTGAGCGTCGTCTGTTCGGCTTCCGCGCCGGCAAAAGCTTCGAGGGTCTGCGTGATCGTATAACTTCCGCGGGCCGATGCTTCGAACATTGTATTCCATGCGCTATCGAACGTATTATAGGATGGATCTCGGTAACTTTCGAACTGGCGCTGGAAGCTTGTTGAAAGGGACCATCCGAGTGGCCCATCGTTGTGGTCGGCTTTGAGCGCGCCGAACGTTTGGGCATCGGTTTGCCGAGCGAAGGGCAGGGATGCTCCGACGCCCTCCGTGGAAATTCCGCCAGGAGAGCCGCGGTCCGCATAAAAATAATTCCCAATGAATCGAAGGGCCGTATGTTCGGTTGGCCTCCAAAGTGCTGCGATATTCGCGTTACGAAGCGCGGCATCGTTATTGGAACGGAGGACATTCGGATGTGTAGAATCCTGGAAAAAAGGGAATGCCCCAGTCGATTCATCGAGCGATCCGCCAGCCAGAATCCGAAGCGAGGGCAGCGGGTTCAGCGAAGCCGTGGCATAATAGGACTGCGTTGGAATACCGCTCGAACCATCGTACGTCGTTTGTTCGCTCGCAAGTGTAAGCTTGTCCGAATCGTGGAATTCGCTTATCAGGTCGATTGCCGCGCCGATCACATCGCCGCCTAAGAGAATGGCGGTAGATGCTGGAATTAATTCGACGCGGGAAATTCCATGCAGTGTGAGTTGCCCCAAATCGGTCTCGCCAAGCTGCTCGTTCGTGAGGAGAATGCCGTCGCGATAGACGGTAGTGTATTCCGCCGGCAGCCCGCGAAAACTGGGCAGGGCGATCGAGCCAAGCGATCCATAACGGCGAATATCAAGTGAGGAGGACATCGCGCGGAGCGCGTCCGAAGCAAGGTGGGAACCTGTCTCGCGGGTGAGAACGGTAGCTGGCTTGATTTCCGCGCCGCGCGCATCGACCGTCGCCAGGCCAGCGGGACGTTGCGCGGTAATCTCGACAGCTTTGCCCGGAAGATGCCGAATGGTCTCCGGCACGGATGATGTATCAACCGTTTGCGCGCGCGCGCACACATAGCTAAAAGCTATGAGGATAAAAACAGCGGCAATTCGATAACCCGACAAAAAAACTCCTATGCGGCCTTGGATGGCGAGCATAGGAGCATGAGCAAATTTTTCGAGTGCCGGAAACGCGGAGACGAACTACTGTTCGGCGCCAAACGGTCTCATCAAATTGTCGGTAACTCCTGCCTCTCCCTCGAAGGCGTGTTGATTACAATGTCGTGGCAGGTTTCCTGGCTTCTCCTTCGGGCAATTATGAATTATGAATGATGAATTATGAAATTTATTCTTAACTCTTCATTCTTAACTTATAACTATCCCAGCCTTCCCGGATCAGTGGACCCAGTGGACTTTTGTGGACACAGATGCACTGCGTCCTGGAGTTACAGTTGCGGGGCAGCTCTCGAATTATCGCACGAATGCGCGTCACGAGATTCCCTTTTCACCTCGCGCTTTAAGCGAGGCACCACGTACTTAATACAAAAATACAAACTTTATGGATGTCCGTGCAAAAATCGGGAAATTATTTTATTCTCGACTGGAACTGTTTCCGAAATCTATTCGCGGACCAGAGGCACACATCCCATAGCTCGGCAGTGGGTTGGCCGGTGGCAGGATGGGTCGGCATATAGGTTGGCGGCCCGAATTCCGGGACAAACGTCAGCGTCTTTTCATGGCGGACCAAGTGCGCGGCGATAATCTGATCCCACCATGTCTCATGCTTTTGAACGCGATCTTCCCATTCGGGAACGCGGGGATCGGGAACCTGCGGGCCGTTTTCGAAACCGATGCGGCCATGAATATGAATTGCGCGGCGCGCGGCCATCGTAAGTGCTTCCGCGTGATCTTCGAGCATCGATTCCGTCACGCAGCACCAGTGGCTGAAATCGGCATTGATGTGAAGGTCTGGCAGTTCGCGCAGCAATACGAGCGTGTTCATCGGCGAATAGAGCGGGCGGCGCCGGTGCGTTTCGTGCCCGATCGGAAGTCCGAGATCCTCTTCGACGCGAAGCGCGTGCTCGAAGAAACGGATCGTCTTCCCAAAACTCATGGTATCCCGGCCGGAGTGAGCGACGATCTTGACGGGATTATAGCGCATCGCATCCTCCGTGCGGCGCCGCAGCTCGTCGGCATGATCCTCGCCCTCGGTATATACGAGCGCGATATAATCGAAGCCGAAGTGCTTCAGCAGTTCCTGGAACTTTGTCGGCTCCGAAATTTCCTGCGCGGCAGATTCGATGCCGTCATAACCGGCATCGTGGATGCGCTGGAATTGCTCTTCGAGTGAAATCGGCAACGATGAAATCGCGAGCGATGGGCTTGCCATGCCCCAGAGGGATTTGTAGATTTTGAGTTTCATACCGGGATTACGCTGAATTACTTCCTGATTTGGCTGAATTATTACGAACTCTAATTCTATAACCTATTGAGTCCTGGAATTGTTGTCGTATTTTTGTAGAAATTAGTAGGTTTACTATTAATCGGCGAAATCAGGAAGCAATTCAGCGTAACCCCGGTTTAATCAGCATAATTCAGGTAAATGGAGAAGACACTCGACCTTGTAGGAATCGGAGAATGCCTCGTCGAATTTAGCGATTTGGGCGATGGCCAGTATCAAGTGGGCTATTCGGGCGATGTGCTCAATGCGCTCGCCGCAGCGGGAAGGCTCGGGCTTCGCACGGGCATCCTTACGGCGCTCGGTGACGATCCGTTCCTCGCGGGCCTGCTGGAAGTGCTTCAGGAGGAAGGCATCGACCGCTCGCGCGTGCCCGTGCTCGAAGGTAAGCCGAATGGGATTTATTTTATTCATCTCGATGAGGCGGGCGTGCGGAGGTTCCATTTCGTCCGAAATAATTCCGCCGCGCGAGAGACGTTCACCTGCCAGCCGCTTTCGGAACTAATCGACTACGCTCGCTCCGCCCGCGCGCTGCTCTTTTCCTCGATCCCGCTTGCGGTAATGAAAGACCGCGATAAATTTTTCGAACTGCTTCACGCGATAAGGGGCGAGACGATCCTCGCCTTCGATCTCAACGTCCGCAGGCGGCTGTGGGAGGATGTGCGCGATTTAATCGGGCCGTTCGAAGAGCTTGCGCCGCTCCTCGATGTCCTGTTCGTGACCGATGAAGATGACGCCATTCTTTTTGGCCAGCGGCCGGCGGGAGAAGCGATCGAAGACTATGCTCGTCGTGGTTTTCGCCAGATCGTGTTCCGGCGCGGCGGTGCGCCAACACTCGTGAAAAACGATAGTGAGAGCTTCGGAGTACCCGTTCCGCATGTTACAAAGATCGTGGACACCACTGGCGCGGGCGATGCTTTCAATGCCGGCTTTATCGCGGCGATGCTGCGGCATCACGCTTCCTATGAATGCGCGGCGATGGGTAATGCGACGGCAGCCGCAAGCCTTGAATCGCGCGGCGGCCGGGCCACAAGCGTGTCGGTCGAGCGTGTCGAGAAGCTCTATCGGCCCCTCGTTAAATGGGGAACATTTCATGTCCCGGCCCATGGCTGAGGGCATGAGCGGTGCGCCCAAAGTGCATCTGATCGGTAATGCGCACCTCGATCCGGCATGGATGTGGCAAATGCCGGAGGGTCTCGAAGCCTTTGCCGCCACCTGCCGATCCGCGCTCGATCGCATTCAGGAGTTTCCGGGATTTATTTTCACCTGTTCGAGCGCGGCGCATTATGCTTTCGTCGAAGAAACTGACCCAAAGCTCTTCGGAAGAATCCAGGAGGCAGTCCGAAATGGTCATTGGGCCATCGTTGGCGGATGGTGGGTCGAGGCCGATTGCAATTTGCCGAGCGGCGAGAGTTTCATCCGGCAGGCCGTGCTGGGCCAGCGCTATTTTCAAAGCCGGTTCGGAAAAATTGCGACCGTTGGATACAACATCGATAGCTTTGGCCACAACGCGAATCTCCCACAACTTCTGAAAAAAGCGGGGATGGATTCGTACATCTTCATGCGTCCCAAGCAGGACGAGAAAAAGCTTCCCGCCGCGCTCTTTGAATGGGAAGCGCCGAGCGGAGACCGTGTCACGGCCTATCGCTTGCCGCTCCATTATTCGAACCACGACCAATCCACGCGGGAAAAGATCGAGTCGCTGCCCCAACATCCTCTCTACCGGCCCAACCGTCCGTGGATGATTTTCTATGGCGTGGGCAATCATGGCGGCGGTCCGACCATCGCGGAACTTGCGGACATTTCCCAATTGCTCGAAGAGCGCGATGACACACACTTTAGCGATCCGGAAAGATTCTTTGCATCCGTCAATCGCGAAAAGTTGCCAGTCGTTAGCGGCGAGATGCAGCCCCATGCCATAGGATGTTATAGCGCGCATAGCGAGATCAAGCAGCTTCACCGGCGAACGGAGCACGCGCTGCTCACGGCGGAACGAATCGAAGTGCTCACCTCCCTTCACGTTCCCACCCACGCCGCGTTTATCCCAACGAAGGAAATCGCGAAATGTTGGGAGAATCTATGCTTCAATGAATTTCACGATTTGCTTGGCGGCGTTGCAATTCGTGAAGCATGCGACGATGCGATCTCGATGTATCGTGAAGCACTATCCATCGCGGAACGAAATATAGCTGTAGGGTTGCAGCAACTTGCCACGCGAATAAATACAGCGAGTCATATTCAAAATCTGATCGTTTTTAACCCCGCTGCCCACGAGCGCGAAGAATCGATCGAGTTTGAATTATGGCAACCAGCGGAATATGGCGAAGAAAAACCACTGCCAGGAATAGTTCTAATCGCTTCCGATGGTGCGAGCATTCCCGCGCAGCGAATCGAATCCTCCGGCAAAATTGGCGAGGACCGTGCGCGATTTCTCGCAAAAGTTCAAGTACCAGCTTTCGGATGGAGCACCTATGGCATCCAAAGAGTGGAGCGGACCCTGGTGGATGGCATGGACGAAGTGGAAATATCTTATGTGGATACTCCTGCAATTATCATTCGAGATGATTCCGATACGTGGGGACATGGCCTTACATCGTTCACCGATTATGAAGAGCCGTTTCATGTGGATGCCACCGAAATTTTCGAGTGCGGACTCATTCGAACAGGTATTCGTATTAAAAGCAGCAGTCGATCGTCTCGAATGGAAGAAGAATTCTTTATCGAAAAAGACAGTCCTGTTATTGAGCTTCGAGTTTTCCTCGATTGGCGCGAGAAGCATCGAATGCTGAAGCTCCGCTTCCGGCATGGTTGCGCCGATCCCGTCGCGCACTACGAAATACCGTATGCATGGATCGAGCGCCCGATTGGGTTGAGTGAATGGCCGGGACAGTCATGGGTGAACGTTTCCGAACGCGACGGCTCGCACGGATTTGCTATTGTTACCGATTCGAAGTATAGTTACTCGGTCGATGGTGAGTTTATTTATGTCGTCGCGGCGCGAAGTCCGCTCTTCGCGTATCATGTACCGCCGCACGTAATGCAAAGCGGCGAGCGAGAGCGATATCAGGATCAGGGCGAGCAGGAATTTCGTATATTACTAATTCCACATGAGGGCGAATGGACCGGCGCACACATAACGCGATTGCAAATGCCGCTCATCGTCCATCACGAATCGCGGCACGATGGAACGCTGCCGAAAACATTCGCCGGATTGGAACGCACCAGTACCGCCATTCATGTTGGCGCGATAAAAATGGCGGAAGAGGGCGGCGGAATTATTCTTCGCGCCGCGGAACAAGCGGGTGAAGCAAGCGAAGCGGAGTTTGGATTTCCTGTGCTTGGCGCAAAATGGAATACATCATTCACGCCATTTGAAATAAAAACATTCCTCATTCGGAATCGTCAGGTCACCGAAGTCGATTTTCTGGAGCGGCCACTATGAATGCGGTGATGGGCATCGATATCGGCTCTTCGGCGATCAAAGCAGTTCTTTTCGATGCCGATGCGAGGGTGGTGATTCGTCAGGAACGCCGTCCATTAAAATCACGAGTCTGGACTTCGAACGCAAGTCATTTCGAGGAAGACCCTATTGCCATTCGGGATGCGGCATTTGGCATTATCCATTCGCTCGCGGATTTTGCGAAGGAGCATGGGCATGAGGTGAAGGCTATTGCGTTTACCGGCCAAATGCACGGAGGGCTGCTCATCGATGCCACGCTTCGACCGCTTACTAATTTTATTACCTGGCAAGATAAACGGGGAGACGAAATACATGAGGATGGACGAACGTTCGTGGAATCACTGCGACTTCTTTCAGAGCCAGACCCTACCGGTGTTGGAATTCATACCGGGTTTTTGATCTCGACTTTGAATTGGCTTCGCCGCCACGATGCGATTCCGATGAATTCCGCTAAGGTGCTGGGCATCTACGATTGGCTGACGAGCCTCCTCGTTGGCCGCCCTGTGGCCGATATTTCGAGCGCGGCAGCGTGGGGAATGTTCGATCCCGTTGAAAGAAGTTGGCGAAACGAGCTTCTCGTTGAGGCTGGAATTTCACATTCTCTTTTGCCAGAAGTTGTCGAGTCGGGCGCGGAATTGGGTTCGGTTGACTCTGGACGTGCCGCCGAGCTTGGCCTCGATCCGAGTGTTCGTGTTCATGCTTCTATCGGTGATACGCAGGCGGCATACCTCGGCTCGGAGTGTATGGCAAATGAAATTCTCCTGAACTTCGGCACCGGTTCGCAGAGTATGTGGGAAACTACAAATCCGGTTGCAACCGAGGGCACGGACATTCGCTATCTTCGAAACGGGCGCTATCTCGCGTGCGCGCCGACGCTGGCTGGTGGGGAAGCCTACCGGATCGTTACCGATTTTTTTCGCGAAGCCGTGAAGGAATTTACCGGCGAAGAAATCCCGATGGAACGCACGAGAACTATTATGGATCGGTTGGCGCTCAACTCGGATTCGCTTGGCATCGTCATCGATCCAATTTTTCGGGGAAGTAAATTCCGCCCGGATAAAGATCGGGGATCCATTGCCGGAATTACGAGTGAGAATTTTCATCCGGGGCCGCTTGTGCGGGCAGTAGTCGAGGGAATGATCGAGGAAGTGGCGTGGCCATATTTTCTTCGCGAATCCAGTATGGTACACACGGGCATCGTGGGCGCGGGGAGCGCATTGCGAGGGAATCCCGCGCTCCGGGATGCCGCGGAGAAGCGGTTCGGGCGGGCGCTCCGGCTGGGGCGCTTCGAGGAAGAAGCGGCGGTAGGCGCGGCAATGCTGTGCCTACTTTTAGAAAATCGTTGATGCTAAATTTATTATAAAGTCATTGCGGGGAACCTTCGACGACCGAAGGGGGGCGAAGGTGGTTGCGAGGCACGAAGCAAAGCAATCCGCTGATTTAACGCGGGGAGATTGCTTCGTCCCCCCTTCGGTCGCCAAACGCTCCTCGCAATGACAGGGAAAAACCAACCGAATCAGGGTTATCCTTAAAATGCCAAATTGTCAATTTTCACCTCTTCCGGCGAATTTTTGTCGTATATTTGTAAGCTAAATTTCGTGAAAATCGGAAATAGTACGAATCCGCGCGACTTTCGGGAGGTTTTCGTGTTCTTTAGGTTTGAGAAACGCTCGCCATGGAAGCCATCGCGGCGTGATCTCCATTTTTTTTAGAATATCACACGTTTTTTTCGCATGAGCGATCATGCGGGCACTGTAAATTAATTTTATGTCGAATTCGAGCATGAAACGATCGTACCTCTATTCTGTCGTCACTGCCGCTGTGCTTGCCGGCGCTTTGGCGATGAGCGGCTGCAAGGCGCCCACAGTGGCCTATCAGGTACAGCAAACTGCCTCGTTGCGCGTGATGAATTTCGCGCCAAACTGCACCGCGCCGATGGATGTCTATTGGGATCTCGCCGGAAAGCCGGTGGACCAAATCGAGGCCGAGCAAGCGAAAGCCTATGCTATTCCTTATGGCGCTTCGAGCGTTTATACAAATTCGATTGCCACCGCGCCCGGCGGAACGACATACCAGATCGTCGTGACTCCCACCCGGTTGAAGTCAACGGATATTACGCCCACGGTCACGCTGATGCCGGGCATGACCTACACGCTCCTGATTACTCGAGATCCGGCAAACCCAAATAACTTCGAGGATAGTTTGATTCTCGATCAGGCGCCCACTGCGCCTACTCCCGCCGGAGTGAAAAGTCCTACCTTCGTTCGATTTATCAATTTACGGCCTAACGTCGGCGCGCTCACCGTTCATGTGAACGATCCGGTTAACGGCGATCTCGTTACACCGGCCTCCGGGCAAACCTTTTTTCAGCACGGTCAGTATTATCCGATCGGGACGGCGCCGGACACCAGCTTTGCTTTCATCGTGACGAATGCCAATAATCAGGTTATCACCCGGCTTGCGTACCAGACGTTTGCGGCCGGCCAGTATTTTACGCTTGTGTATGCCGGCGATCCCTGCAATACCGTGGCCACGAACCCAGCCGATACGTCGATCAGCGCGCTCGATACTTTCCGGCTTCATGCCTTCGACGATAACACCGGCGGTAATGATCAGACCAATCCGATCCAGCCCTCCTTCCGCTATAATATCGTGAATGATATTATCCCTGAATCCTACCCCTACGACCCGAATCATCCGGATGCGCTCGTCGGCTTTCTTGTGAATGGAGTATCGTTCTCAGAGTTTGGGGGATATTCCATTCCGCCCGTTCCCGCGTATCATGGCGGCGGAGAGTATGTGGACACCATGAATGGAGTCTGGAATGTGAATTATCAAAGTGCCTTTATCCCGAAACCGCTGGTAGTAAAGGGATATGCAACGGATGCTACGGGCAGTTACCAGCGTGAGTTATTCAATGCGGGAGTTGATGTTGTAATCCCTGAGGCACAACTCATTTTACCCGCCAATAATAACAAACCCTGGACGTTATTCTTTTTCGATACGGTTCCATCTCCCAACTTTGCGTTCCATTTGGATACGTCGTTGGCGAGTTCGGCACATTTCGGGCTTATACCCGTACCGGACGTCTCTTCGCCGGATTCCGTTACGTTCGTATTTATCTCCGGCATCATTTACGCGCCGCCCAATGCCTCACCCTCTAAAAACTACACAAACTTCTGGCTTCAGGTGCCCGGCATCGATACGCTGGTTCCGACCTCCTTTAACAGAGGCGGAGGGATGAGTATTGGTAAATACACGAATCTTTCCATTCCACTGGCCGCGGGCACAAGCACCAATATTACCGTGTCCGACTCGATCGGGGGTAACGGAGTCACGAATGCGCGTACCTTCGGCGATAGCACAAGTTTCACAGCCGAAGCGGGTGGTATCTACGAGATTGTCAGTGAGGGAGTTAAGAAGAACCCATACTTGCTCATCATGCACGTGAACGCGAAGAACCCCTGATTCTGGACGCATTCGCTCTCATCATTCTTGGCGGTGAGATCGGCGAGTACGCGCTCGAAGATGCCGCGCGCGCCCAGTTCACTCTCTGCGCCGATCGCGGCGCGGAACAGGCGAGGGCGTTTGGGTTCCCATGCCACGCGGTTATCGGCGATCTCGATTCCATCGCATCGGACACGCTTCGCTATTTCGAAGAACGCGGCGCCGAAATCGTTCGCATCCCCGAGCAGGATCGCAACGATTTCGAAAAATCGCTCGAATATCTTGCCCGGAAGTGGCAGGGCAATGTCCGAATTCTTGGAATGACCGGCGGCCGTGCCGACCATACGCTCTCGAATTTCAGCGTCATGCTCCGGTACACGGAACGATTTGCCAGCCTCATCGCGATTGATGAAAACGCCGAATATCGTTTCCTCACTGCTAATCGCAATCGCTGCCGGATAGACTCTCCCATAGGGACGATCCTTTCCCTCGTTCCCTTTGGCGAAGCGCATGGAATTGTGACCGAAAACCTCCGGTATCCACTTTTGCATGAAGCCTTGCTCCTTGGCAAGCGCGAAGGCCTGAGCAACGTGGCAACCGGCTCGCCGGTCACCATTTCAATCGAAAGCGGAGCGCTGCTAATTAGTGTGGCACGCGGTTTCAGTCAATAATGGCTCGATGTATCGACTGGCTTCGGCGTGTCGCTCGGCGGCGCGGTTTCGCCCCGTGCGGCCGGAGCATTCTGCGGCGGCGCGCGATATTGCGATGACGAACTCGTTTTCGAAGTGGAACTTGCCGTGGAATCGTATTCCTGTGTGCCGTTCTGCTTCGAGCAGCCCGCCGTCAATGCTCCGAACGCGATAAGGATGAGTATTTTTCTCATAAAGAAATATTTTTAGATGACCGGCATGCAAAACCACTACCAATTAGGCACGAACGTCCAATCCTATATGTTCGCGCATCCCGTAATCCAAAGCCAAAAAAATCGATCCTAATCTCATAATTCCGAGTCAAAATCTCCTAAATCTCAGCCATGTTTGAATCCTTATCCTCCCGGTTCGAAGAGGTCTATAAAAAAATTCGTGGCCAGGCCCGCCTGACCGAAGGAAACGTCTCGGACATCATGCGCGACATTCGGCGCACCCTGCTCGACGCCGATGTGAATTATAAGGTCGTCAAGAAATTCGTCGACGACGTGCAGGGCAAGGCCCTTGGTGCCGACGTCCTCCGCTCGGTAAGCCCGGAACAGCAGTTCATCAAAATCCTGTATGACGAACTCGTTCTCATGATGGGTGAGACATCGAAGGATATAACGTTCGCCCACGAACCGCCAACCATCGTCATGGTCTGCGGCCTGCAAGGCTCCGGGAAAACAACTTTTTGCGCGAAGCTCGCCAATCTCCTCAAAAGCAAAAATCGTAAGCCGCTCCTGGTTGCCGCCGATATATACCGCCCCGCTGCTATCGAGCAGTTGAAGGTTCTTGGGCATCAGGCCGATGTGCCGGTTTTCGCAATTGACGGCGAAAAGAATGCGGTAACTATCGCAGAGCAGGGATTGAAATACGCTCGCGAACATGCCAACGAAGTGGTTATCATCGACACCGCCGGACGCCTGACGATCGACGAAGCGATGATGCAGGAAGTCGCCGACATCAAATCAAGCGTCAAGCCGCACGAAATTCTTTTCGTCTGCGATGCTATGACGGGCCAGGACGCCGTCACGACCGCCAAGGCGTTCCACGACCGGCTCGCCTTCGATGGCGTTGTACTCACCAAACTCGATGGCGATGCGCGCGGCGGCGCGGCGCTTTCCATTCGCTCGGTTGTCAATGTGCCGATCAAATTCGTCTCCACCGGCGAAAAGCTCGAAGCCATCGAGCTATTCCATCCGGACCGCATGGCCTCGCGCATCCTCGGCATGGGCGATGTCGTCTCGCTTGTCGAGCGGGTCGAAGCGCAAATCTCGGAAGAAGAAGCGCGCAAGACCGAGGAGAAGCTTCGCAAAGCGGAATTCACCTTCGACGATTTTCTCACCCAGCTCGGCCACATCAAAAAGATGGGTTCCATGCGCGATTTGCTTGGCATGATTCCCGGAGTGAATTCCTCCATGCTGGGCGATACCAGCTTCGACGATAAATCTATGGCGCGCGTCGAGGCGATCGTCCATTCGATGACTGCTGACGAGCGAAGGTTCCCACATATCCTGAACGGCCCGCGCCGCGCCCGCATTGCCTTGGGAAGTGGCACCAGTGTGCAGGAGGTGAACCGCTTGGTCAAGCAATTTACCGAAATGCAGAAGATAATCAAAAAAATGTCACGCGGCAAAGTCTCGAATCAAATGAAGGATTTGATGAAGATGCAGGTGCCGGGATAATAATTCCCTAAACGTACCGCTTTCGCCGAATCGTGCCAAGTCGCCACCCGGTGGTGCTCCGATATAGGACCCTTGAGGTTTTGAGTGGTATCTTCTGGTGCGATCCTTGCTTATGGAGGAGCTAAATTCTCCAAATTTATGAAAAAATACTTCCATTCCGCACGGACGTTACGTCACGCTTCCCCAATCCTGGTGTTATTCGCCGCGCTTGCACTCTTCACGCACCCGAGTTCAGCACAGATAAGTATTAACGGCGGTATTGCCGTTCAAAGTTACGTGCCGCCGCAGTGGGCGCCGCCGTACGATAACGTCAGTTCCGTCCGGTATTACTATTTTCCCGATTATGGAATTTATTACGATGTCTGGGATGGCCTTTTTTGGTACTTAGGGCCCGGAAACCAATGGCTCTCCAGTCCGGATCTGCCACAGGCTTATTCCGGAGTGGATTTGAGCGGCGCGTTCATCGTGCTCATTGACCGTGATGTTGCTCGGCCCTGGACGAACTACTCCTATTATTACCGTAATTATCCGCAGCATGGATATGATAATTACAAGGATATTGTGGTCCGCAATCGGATCGTCACCAACATCGCTCCCGGTCATGAACTGGTGCCTCGGGCGTTCAATGAAAACAGCAATCGCGTTACGTTCATGCAGCGGCCGGTACCGAATGCTCCCCGTGTTTCGAACGCGCCGGTAAACTATAACCGCGTAGTCCACAAAGTGCCGATGAAGGCGATTGCTCCCTCCATGCCGGCGCAGAGCAGGAATTTGAATTATGGGCGAGGCTATGTCAGACCCACCGCCGCCCCGAACCGCGGCGGAGCACCGGGAGGCAGGCCAGCACCGAACGGCGGGGCGCCTGCTCGCGGCGGAAACCCCCATGGCGGAGGAAACCCCCATGGCGGAGGGAACCCCCATGGTGGCGGAAACTCCCATGGCGGCGGGAAATGATGAGAAGTTCCCGACAGCAAGGGCCTTCTGACTTTTTTTCTTGTTCGAGCCGGACACGATTGCCCCGGCTCCGAACGTTATCCTGTTTTCAAGCATAGCGGCCGGGCGGGAACGCCTGGCATGGGGGTCAGGTCTCTGATGTTCCGGTCGTTCAACATTCGTATTTTCGGTCTTATCCTCCGTGGCGGACTCGTTCTCGCGCTCGCTGCGCTGCTGGCGCCCACGCTGAGCGCGATACATCCTCCCGTGGCGCGCGGGCAGCAGGTGCTGCCGCGCGCGGGGCGGTCCTTTTCGTTTGGGATCATCGAAGGACCCGACAATCTCATTGATAGCACGCAGGGATCTCTGAGCCAGCTTACGCTTACGGTCGTGAGCCTCTATGCCGGCTGTGGCGTTGTTGTCTCGCCCTCCGGATTTTTTCTCGATTTCAACTTCGCTCCCGGTGCGGCGACGGTGATCGATCTTCCCTACGATTTGATGCAGCGGTTCGATCTCGGCAAGACCAACAAGGGCATCCTCGTTCATACCTCACAGCCAGTTAATCTTGTGCTGCACGATTTCGCTCCCGAAGCTGGGGACGCTACGCAAATTTTGCCGGACGATGCGCTCGATACGAATTACGTTGCTTTTGGCTGGGGCCTGTATGATGACCCGACGGACCCGATTCCCGAGCGGAATGTGATGGAGTGTCTCGTAACGGCTGGGAATGATTCCACGTTGGTAACGATCACTCCGAGCGTCAACACGCGGGACGGCCAATCAGCCGGCGTGCCGTTTACGGTGCGGCTGGACCGCGGCGAATGCTACATCATGAAGGCGGACACGTCGGGCCAACCCTCGGATCCGTCGCTTTCAGGCTCGACCATCGTTTCGACGAAGCCAGTGAGCGTGATTTCAGGGCAGACCTGCGCCTACGTGCCAGTGGGGGACGAATCGTGTCAGGAACTAATGGACGAGCTGATCGGGAAAAAATGGTGGGGTTCTCATTTCTTTTTTCAGCCGCTCGGCAATGTGGATTCGACGGTTGTTGCCGTGTTCACGAGCGACCGCCCCTTTTTCGCGCGTATCAATAACGGCTTTGCCGGCTCGACGAACGACCGCATCGAGGCGCAATTTTACGGTCCGGCGGAAATCAAGACGTTCGATGCGAAGGGTCCCGTCCGTGTCGAAGCGCACCAGCTTACGCGCGGCAGTTCATTGGCTTTCGATTACCGCACCAGCGACCCGACGCTCGTGACCGTCCTCGATACCCAGTATTATACCGATACCGTGATCTGGAATACTCCGTATTTCGGCCAGATTAATTCCTTCGCGAATTGGGTTCCCATTATTTGCCCGACGGCCGATCTTGGGCTTGCCACGCTCGATGGCACGCCGCTTTCAGCTTTGGACACGCTTTCCTCGGTTATTAATGGCAGCGGTTACAGCGCGATCAATCCTTCTGTTTATCCGGGCGAGCATACGATTATCTCGCCCGATCCCATCTTCGCGCTCGTGACGGGATTCGCGTTTTCCGATGCCTATTCCTTTATGGCCGGCACCGCTGGCGCGCCGCTGCTCCCCGACACTTTGCTCCACCAACTTCTGCTCCAGGCCGATTCCGCGCGCGTGTGTGAGGAGTTTGGCGTTTCCGCATCGCTTGTTCCGCCGATCCAGCCCGATATAAACGGGAAAGGGGAAAATGCGATGTCGCTCACCATCCCCGTGACCTACGATCCAGTGGTACTAAAATTTATTCGTGTCGAGCCACATGCCGTTTTGATGAATGCGCAATACACGGTCGATTCCTCGACGCCGGGAACGATCACGATTTCCATTGCCGGAGTTCCCTTCCTTTCCGGCAGCGATCTGTTCCGAATTGTCTTCGAAGGGCGCAAGCGGGCCTTGGCCACAACCGTCGGGAATAATTCCGGCGCGTTTGGATGTGGCGATGCCACGGAAATCATCAGCTTTGTGCCCGCGACGTTTGCCGTCGAGTCTGCGGTGGACACGCTCCGGAGAACGTTCGCGCTTTCGAATACTTCGGCAGTGATATGCACGCCGGTCGCGGTCGCGCTCACTGCGGATTCTATCCTCACGGCGGAGGATCAGTTTGCTCTTTCCAATATTGAAATCACGTTCGATACGTCCGCGCAGCAATTAGTTAATTCCACGCTGGGCGGCGTTCTGGCCGGAGTGAAATTGCAGACCGCCGGGCAGGCCACCGGCGATTATACGGTCCAACTTACTACCCCCACGACGTTAACCGGCGGAGATACACTGCTGCTCCTGGAATTCGTTCCGGGCTCGAGTTCGGCGGCAACCGTTATTCATGCGCGGCTTACGTATGTGCGGTGCTACGATACACTCACGCGCGATCTCATGCTTTCCTATCCCATTTCGCCGCTCTACGATACGGCGCACACGATGCTCAATGTTCTGACCTCGCCGGTCTCGCTGGGCGATCAGGCCGTGGTGGATGTGACGCTCTCCGGGCTGCCGATAAATGCGCAGGTCAAGCAATTCAATCTCTATCTCACCTACAATCACGATGTACTTACCTATCAGCAGGCGAATTTGGCCGGCACGATCCTCGCGACCTGGCCGCCGCCCACCGCGTATCTCGGCATTTCGACCGACACCTTATTCTTCGCTTCGCCGGCGGACCTGAGCACGTCCGGCGTCCTCGCGCATTTGCTCTTTACCACCTACGTTGCGGATTCCTCCTATTCGCCGGTCGTGGTCACGAGTTCGCTGCTTGGCGATTCCGCCGGCTGTCCGATTACCTATGTTTCGCCGCTATCCTCCGCGGATTTTCTTGGGAAGGATTTGTGTGGCGATTCGGTCTTGCGTTCCTTCATGCACGGCGTTCGAATCACGATTGACCGGGCGGAGATCGATGGCGCGGGAGTGTTACACGTCGTCCTTCACTCTGCAATCGCTTCGACGGTAACACTTACGCTGACCGATGTTCTGGGCAGAATAGTTTGGAGTGCGGAAATGCAATGCGGCGTGGGCGTGGTAGAGCACGAGTTTACGCTTCCCGCGGGACTGCCTTCCGGCACGCTCACGCTCCGTGCCGAAAGCGGGCGGAGTGTCGTTTCGAAGCAATTGATGTTCATAAAATAAGTATCTTCCGTGAAACCACGAATTACGTTTCTTACGCTTGGAGTCGATGATTTAAATCGATCGCTCCATTTTTATCGGGACGGGCTTGGGCTTGCCACCAAAGGAACCGAAGGGGAAGAATTCGAGTACGGCGCGGTTGTATTCTTTGATTTGCAAAATGATCTTAGGCTTGCCCTCTATCCGAGAACGAGCCTCGCTCACGATGCTACAATCGATCCTTCTCCCGGAAGTCCAACGGAATTCAGCATTGGCCATAATGTGAACAGCCCGGAAGAAGTCGATGCCGTTATGAAGCAAGCAGAAAGCGCCGGCGCGAAAATAATTAAGCCCGCGCAAAAAACGTTTTGGGGCGGTTATGCGGGATACTTTCAGGACCCGGATGGCCATTTGTGGGAAATCGCGTGGCATCCCGCCTGGAGGTTTGAAGATTGAGCGATTGGCCGATAACCAAATGATTTCTGTGACAGAAAAACTTAATTTGAATCCAAACGTAAACGACTACCTCCCCGATAATCACTGGCGGAATTATCGCCGCTACCGGGAAGTTCGTCATTAGAACGGGCGTCGATGCCTCCCATTATCTATCTTTAATTACTAAATCCTTTTCTTGGAACATCTCATTTTAGCTCAAGTCGGTCTGACCGGCGTAGTCAGCGTTTTGCGAGCGTTGCTCTTTTTTGTCATTGTCATTTTCGTGCTCGTGACCTTTCACGAATTTGGCCATTTTATCGCGGGGCGGCTGTTTGGAATGCGCGTCCCCGTATTCTCGATCGGATTCGGGCGTCGGCTGTTCGGCTTCAATAAAATAAGTGGTTTTACCTTCGGGCCGCTCGATCCCGAAGTGGAAATGAAATTGGAGAACCACACGGATTACCGCCTTTCCCCGATTCCAGTCGGCGGCTATGCGAAAATCGAAGGGATGATCGACGAAACAACGAACGAGGCGCTGCCTTCGGAGATCCAGCCGTGGGAATTCCGAGCGAAACCGTGGTGGCAAAAATCCATCGTCATTTCGGCGGGCGTGATTATGAACGTGCTGCTCGCCTGGGGTATCTTCTCGGGACGCAATTTGATCTATGGTTCCGAAGCGCCGGCCACGACGACGGTCGGCTATGTGCGCGAGGGTTCCGTTTCGGCGGCCGATGACGTCCGCCCGGGCGACCGCATTCTTTCGGTCGATAACAAAACGGTCTCCAATTGGAACGACGTCGATCAGGTTCTCACCACCGGCTTTGGCCATGATTTTTCCATTCATTTCGAGCGGAATGGAACGGTCTATTCCGCGCTCTACCGCTCCTCGGATTTGGGCGGCTTGCAGGAAGCGCCAAAGCGCTTTGGGCTCGAACCCGTCGGGCTGACCGCTCCGGTGCTCGATAGCGTCATCCCGACGTTCCCCGCCAGCATTGCGGGGCTGAAGAAAGGCGATACCGTCGCCGCGATCGATGGAGTACCCATCGTGGGCGAGCCTGCGCTCATTGATGAAGTGAGTTCGCATCCGCTGAAACCGATCACGTTCGATGTGGTCCGCGCGGGCGAGCACAAACTTATTACCGTCACGCCGGACGCGAAGGGGCTTATCGGGGTTGTTCCATTTTCCTATTTTGCAGGCCCAAAAATACAAATCCGCTATGGCCTCCTCGCTGCCATCGGCCTGGGCTGGACGAATCTCTGGACCTATACGCGGATTTCCATCATCGGCATCGGGGAAATCATTAAAGGCACAATGCCCGTGACCGAGCTGGGCGGGCCGGTGAAGATCGCGCAGTTATCTTCACAAAGCGCGTCGGGAGGGCTGGAATCGTTCCTGATGTTCATGGCGCTGCTTTCGGTTTCGCTGGCGTTGCTAAATATCCTTCCCATTCCCGCGCTCGATGGCGGGCATTTACTCATTATCCTCGTCGAAGCCTCGATCGGCCACGAGCTTTCGCAGCGGTTCAAACTGAACTTCCAAAAAATTGGCATCGCGGTCCTGCTCTTTTTCCTGATCTTTGTGACGATCAACGATATTCGGGGGCTGTGAGTACCGAGTACTGGATGGGCATCCGTTTGCTTTAGAGAAAAACTGAACCGCGAGTCTTCCTATCTCATCCATACATTATCGTTGCCATAAACAAAACAAACCGGACGAGCCACGTTACCGGCCCCATCGTGATCTTTTGTATCGCCGCCATTCTGGGTCTTGTAATGTTTCTGGGCTTTCATCTCAGGAATCGCTCGCTGCCGATTCCGGTGATGCTCATACATGGCATTCTGGCGATCACTGCGTTTATTTGGTTGTTGGCTTAAAAAGCTCACGTGAGCCAGAAGTGATTTCGCTGGACTTTCTGTTCCTCTCGATGGGACTGATAGGACCCGTCGGACGAATCATCGTTCTCCTTAAACTATGCAATAAGCCATCATGGATTCCTCTGAAAATTACTGGGCAGCGCTTCCACGGATTACCGTCCTGCTACTGATCGCGCTCACCGCGGTTTCTTCGAATTCGTGTAAGAATAATGCGACGACATCCACGAACCCGGTCGAGGATACGATCCATCTTGTCTCGAATACTCCAGTCGTTCCACTTCAGGGCGCTGCGGCGGGTTGCACCGCCGATTCGATTCAAATTTGGCTTTCGTGCGGCTGCAAATTTTCGCTCATTACCTTAGGCAGCGGCGAAGACGCCTCGCATTTTACCGTTCAATCCCGCACGCCCGATACCGCATGGACGACCCCGCATTATCTCCGGTTTCAATATCAATATCAATGTGCCCTTGCCAGGGATAGTGCATGGTTTGCCTTTTCGGCGCTCGATCATTACGGGAATACGAAGTACGATACGCTACGCGTGATGGTGAGTTCGTAATCGCCTCTACTTCTTGCATTTTGCAGAAATCCATCCTTGCAGTCCTGCAATTTACAGGGACTCCTCGTTCGTTCTTCCTCCGTTTTTAGTCTGAAATCGCCAATTTTTGCTCTGGCATTCGGCTTTATAGGGTGAACCATTAGCTAACGCGGAAACTCCTCTGGCGGAAGCGCGTAACAAAAACAGCAAAAGTTTAACTTAAATAACCAAAACTTCACGAATCAATGAAGAAAAATTCTCTTTTTGTGACTATTGTCATTCTCTGCGCGCTTGTCGCAGCATACCTTATCTATTATTTCATACTTGGCAATCCATCGCACTTTACCGATGCCCTCAAGACCAAACCGAAAGTGGGTGACTACTTCGGCACGGCATACGTGGGCGGGTTCGTCGTTCCGTGGCTGCTGACGCTTTCGATTATGGTCGTCACATTCATCGTCGAGCGGTTTTTCTCGCTTGCCAAAGCCAAAGGCTCGGGTAATCTCAATACCTTCCTGGCCAACGTCGAAAGCCGGCTGAATGAAGGCAATATCGACGCGGCGATCGACCTCTGCGCAAAACAGCGTGGCACGGTGGCGAACATCATTCGCGCGGGTTTGGAGAGTTTCAAGAAAGTACGCAATGAGAACCGGCTCGAAGCCGAACTTAAACTCGCGGAAGTAAAGCGGACGATCGAGGAAGCCACGAGCATCGAAACGCCGTTGCTCGAGCGCAACCTGATCGGGCTTTCGACGATCGCCTCGATCTCGACGATGGTGGGACTCTTCGGCACGGTGCTCGGTATGATTCGGGCCTTTTCGGCCATGGGCGCGCAGGGCGCCGCCAGCGCGACCGAACTATCGATCGGTATCTCCGAGGCGCTCGTCAATACCGCGCTTGGAATCCTGAGCGCCATCGTCGCTATCATCTTCTATAACTTCTTCACGAATAAGGTCGATGGGTTCATCTACACGATCGACGAAGCCGCGCTGAACCTGATCGAACAGCTGAATACTCGGTTCCTCGGAAAGGCCGCGGCGTAAAAAACGGCGTTTTCCTCAATGTCATTCTGAGCGGAGCAAATCGGAGCGAAAGCGGAGATTTGCGAAACGAAGAATCTCTTGTGGGAACCCGCAATGCTAAACCCGCAAGGGATTCTTCGCTCCGCAGTCCTTCGCTTCGCTACGGACTGCTCCGCTCAGAATGACAGAATGAAAACACCAATTTAAGATGGCAAAAATTAAACTCAAACGGCACGGATTCCGGCTCGATATGACGCCGATGGTCGATGTCGGCTTTTTGCTCGTGACCTTCTTCATGCTCACGGCGAAATTCAAGCCACAGGCGGACGAGCCGCTCCAAATCCAGCTTCCCGCCGCGATCGCGGATACGACCCGCCTTCCGGACGCGAATATCGCGACCATCCAGGTCGGCCTCAAGCCAACGGGAAATGGCAGCGACGATACTGTCATCGAATTCGGGCTTTCGAACGAGCAGGACCGAGCGCCGGTCTATAAGCCGCTCAATCTCCAGGACCCGAAAACGGGCGCGCCGTTAACGGACGCGCAGCTTTCACGGAAAGCGGCGGTCGTCGTTTCGAAGGCGTCGCTCGAAACGGTTATCGAACAATCGCGCCTGCAGAATCCCTCGATGCGCTATGCGATCGACGCGGATTCGGCCGTATCCTTCGGCACGGTAGCGGATGTGATGCACGCGCTCCAGAAATATGGAGCGACGCGCATGAATTTAGTTACTATGAAAAAGGATAATGGGTCGTCGTAGGCAGATCGTTCAATGAAAGCCCCCTCCTAAAGAAGGAGGGGGTTTGGGGGTGGTAATGTTGCGCTAAAAGAACCACCCCCACGCATGGTGGGCGATGCTTGCCCCCTCCTTCTTTAGGAGGGGGAGTGTGAAGGATGAATAAAGAAAAAGGATAAGTACAATGGCTGAAATTGTTCAAGGCGGTGGAAGAAAACACAAGGGTAAAAAGCGCTCACGTTTAGGCGTGCGGCTGGATATGACGCCCATGGTCGATGTCGCCTTTCTGTTACTCACGTTCTTTATGTTGACGACCACGCTGCTCACGCCGCAGGTCATGGAAATCG
Organism: Kapaibacterium sp. (SeqCode); assembly: GCA_035686785.1. Classification (GTDB taxonomy): domain Bacteria; phylum Bacteroidota; class Ignavibacteria; order Palsa-1295; family Palsa-1295; genus PALSA-1295. The sequence goes on along the minus strand of DASRZC010000076.1, from coordinate 5,632 downwards.
TCATGCCGCCCGATTCGAAAATTCCGGTGGAGATCGCCGAGTCGAATTTGCTGACGCTTCGCATTCGCGCCGACCGGGCCGTCTTTTGGAATATGGGAACCGAAGCGCCGCAGAAGATCGCCGAGAGCGACGTACCGAAGATACTCAAGGAGCATCTTCAGATCAATCCGAAGCTCTCGACGCTCATCAAGATCGACCGCGCGGCGAAATACCAGACGCTCGTAACCATGGTCGATGACTTAAATGAAACGCAGGCCCAGCTCAATCAGACCGAGAAGCGATTTAGTTTGGTCGCCATGGACGATTCGGATATGAAATTAGTAGGAAATTTGTAAAAACACCGTAGGGACGTGCCGCGCACGTCCTATCGCTTGATTTGAAGACCAGAGGAGGACGTGCGCAGCACATTCCTACGGATTTTTGGAGAGTATTATGGCACTTAGTAATTTAACATCGGAAAAGCTCGAACACTACGGAGGTATTGACCTCAAAAAGAACGAGCAGCGCTTTTTCTCGAATGCCCTCGGTATTTCGATCGGCATTCACGTGCTCCTTCTTCTGCTCTATATTGGATGGTCTTGGTTTTCGAACGACGATACGCGCATTCCGCATATCCGCATCCATTCCATCGCGGAGCTTGCGCCGCCGCCTTCGACCGAGGACCAGCAGGCCATGCAGCCCGTGACGCCGCCGCCGCCGACGAACGTCGTTAAGCCGAACTTGGGCGTGCCCGTGCCCGTGCCGGACGCGATCGCGCCGCAGCTTACGCTTCCAAACATGAATGCGCCCGCGCCGCCGGCCGCAATCGTTTCCAACGGGCCCGTCACAACGGCTCCGTCCTTGAATATCCAAAAACCCGTGGAGCAAGCAGACCCGAAAGAGGGCGACTTCGTCGATGTCTCGGAAGAGCCGCATGAAATCCAGCCGCTCGAAAAATTGATACAATATCCGGAAGTCGCGCGCCGAAGTGGGCTTGAAGGGAGCGTCACCGTCGATGCGCTGATCGGCACGGATGGGCATGTCGAAAAGGTCAATGTCCTGAAATCGGACTATGATCTTTTCAAAGACGCCGCAGTCCAGGCGATGATGAAAGCGAAGTTCACACCCGCCAGGCAAAATGGCACCCCGCTCAAGATATGGATTACGCGGACGATTCACTTCCGGCTGAATAATACACAATAGAGTTATGGGTTAAGGAGGTAGAGTTAAGAATAATGGAGGAGAATTTTCCTATCCTTTCCACTCTTCATTCTGCCTGTTAACACACTATTCTTCACTCACCATTCTTCACTCTTCACTCTACCATGCTTTCCCGCCGGCCACCCATCGAGCGGCCACCCAGCAAGATCGCGGGAGCAGTGTATGCCATCATTGGATTCTTCGCGTTATGCGTTGCGGCGTTCGTACTGCTGTATCAGGGCGTGCTGGGCCCGGTTACGAACTTTCGGACTGGGTTTGGCATCGTGATCGCTCTCTACGGCCTCTTTCGGATTTATACCGGGATTACCATGATCCGCAAAGCAAATCGAATGAAGGGTTCTCTACAATTGGACGGAAGTGGGCAAGAACCAAAACCTCCGGTAGCATGAAGCATCTTTTTTTTCTAATCGTTTTGGTTCCTCTCCTGACCGGGTGCGGCAAGCAGGGGAATGTTCCGCAAACGGAAACGGCGACCACCGGCAATTTCCAATTAGTCGCCGACGAAGTGCTGAAGCCGGTGACCGATAGCCTGGTGGCCGGATTTATGCTTGAAAACCCGGATGCGAAGATCACCGTGAAATACACGAGCGCAACGGAGGCCGTCCGAGAGTTGCTTAATCACGATGCGCGCGCCATTCTTATCGATCGCAGTCTCACGTCGGAAGAAAGGACCATCCTTCAGCAGGATTCGGTCACGCTGCCTGCTTATAAGCTTGCCGAAGATGGCATTGGCGTGATCGTTGCCAACCATAATCCCTTGGATGCGATTGCGAAAAGCGATCTCGCGAAAATCATGAGTGGAACGATTTCTAACTGGTCCAGCCTGGCGCGGCCGGTATTCCGTGGAGCATCCGCCAAGCCGGGCAAAGTTACGGACAAGATGGAAGGGCCGATTACCGTGGCCTTACCTGCCTATCCATCGAGCGTGGAATATGTGCTCGATTCGATCTTGCTCAAGGGAGCGCAGACGAAAGCGGCGCGCGTGCTGAGGTTTACCACATCGGATAGCATTATTCAATTTGTCCGTCATTCGCCGGATGCTATCGGGTTTATCGGCTCCGCGTGGGACAATACCCTCACGGAAAGCAACGATACGAGCGTTCGAACGCTGCCCGTCATGCCGGCCGATTCGAGTTCGCGCGGCTTGATCGAGCCGGTGCTGCTGAACATGGCTTATGTAGCGGAAGGATTATATCCGCTTGTTACAACGGTGGACGGCTATTCCTTCGAAGTGCCGAACACCATCCCGCGAGGCTTTCTGGCCTACGCCGCGACCGCGCATGGGCAGATTGTGTTCAAGAATTTCAATGTACTGCCAATTACGCAGCCAATCAAGATTATGCGGGCACCGTGAGTAATTTTTCACCAGGCGGCATTTCGGGGCGGGTTATCGTACAAGAGAAAAATGAAGATATTCAAGCAAAACATCATCCCATGGATCCTATCGGTCCTATCGGTTCTATCAGTCACCAACGCACGTGCTCAGGCGACCGACTCGCACGTAGAAGCCGCGCTTCGTTTAATCGACCTGGGAAATGCCCGCGAAGCCGCGGACGATCTTCGCGCGCTCACCACGCAAGACCCTAAAAATGCCGAGGCCCATGCCGGCCTCGCCATCGCGCTCGTGCATTTGAACGAAGTAGCGCAAGCGCTGCCGGAAGCGCAGCAAGGGTTTGAACTCAACCGCCATGACGCGCTCGTCCGCACGGCGCGCGGCATCGTCTATGGCAAGGAAGGCCGCGTCGAGGACGCGCTCGATGAATTCCACGAGGCGCTTTCGATCAACGATAAAGATGTCGGTACGATGGTGGCACTCAGCCGGTATTACATTTCCATCGACTCGCTGAAAGCGGCGGAGATTACGCTCTACCAGGCGCAGTCCATCGACGACAAAGACGTGCGTTCCTATCTCGGACTCGCGGAGTTATACGAGAAGCAGCATATACCTGACCTCGCGATCACCCAATACCAATCCGCGATGAAGCTCGATCCGAACGACGCGCGCGTCCATGTTGCGCTTGCGGGGCTGTACCTGCGAACGTACCATTACAACGAGTCGGCGCAACAATGGCTCGACGTCATTCACCTCGATTCGAATTATGCCGATGCCTATTACCAGATTGCCAATCTCTATTTTCTGGCGAAGCAATATCCGAACTCGGCGGCCTATGCAAAAAAATATGTCGAGCTAAAACCGAATGACATTGGAGGCCAGTGGCTCTATGCGCGCGCGCTCACCGAAAGCGGCGCGTATCAACAGGCGCTTCCCGCGCTTCAGGCGGTTTCCGCGAACGACTCGCTTCGCCCGCTCGCGCAAATGATGCTCGCACGTAGTTATTTTTATGCGAAAGAGTATCCGAAGGCGCTCGAAATTTACAAAAGCGCAAACTCGCTCAGCCCACAAGACTTAAATTTCTATGGCGACGCTCTCATCGTTTCCGGGGACACGGCCGCGGGCATCGCACAACTCCAGAAATCGCTCTCCGGGGATACCGACAAAGCATTGCGTTCCCAAACCCAAAGCGCGATCGGGCAATTGCTTTACGCGCAAAAACGATACGAGGAATCCGCGCAAGTGTTTGCGCAAATGGCGGATGCGAATCCCAGCGTTACCGGCTATCTCTCCGCCGGGCAAATTTACGGGATGGCAAAAAAGCCAGAGTTAGCAAAGACCTATTATGACAAAGCCCTTGCCCTCGATCCGAACTCGCTCAAAGTGCGGATGCAAATGGCGCTCGATGCGCTTTCCGCCGGACCCGCTTCGGACACCGCGCTCCAAACCTTCGAAGCATTGGAAACGGCCGCGAAAACACAAAATGTTACGGATACTGAAGCCATCGCACAAGGCTTCATGGGCTATCATTATGCTGCGCTGAAAGATTGGAAGACAGCCGTCGAACAGCTTCAGCCTTCCGTCGATGTGCTTGAAAAAACGAACTCGCCGTATCGCGTAAGCTTCACGTTGTTGCTCGCGCAATCCTACCATCAATTGCAGGATTTGGACAAAGCAAAAAAATATTACGACGAAGTGCTCAAACTCGATCCCGATAACGCGGGCGCCAAGCAAGGGCTCGAATACCTGAAAGCCGCCCCAACGCCGGAGAAGAAGCACCGGAAGTGATATCCGGGCACGTTTCCTTCCTCGCGCCGTTTGAAGCGTGAGAATTTCATCATTGCTTCACGATTTTTAGGAAGTCACGGTTATGTTCCCGAAACGGCTCCTCGCAATCGGTCTCATTGCGGCGGCGGTCTTCGCGCACGCCGATTTATCGCGCGCGCAGTGGGTGCAAACGAATGGGCCTGATGGCGGCCGGATCGTCTCTTTTGCCGTGAAGGGCGCGGAGCTTTTTGCCGGGGTCTATTCTCCGGGCGGAGTATTTCGCTCGACAGATGATGGTGCAAGCTGGGTGTTAGCCGGGCTGCCGAACAGTGAAGTCAAGGCATTTGCCGTGATCGGAAACGATTTATTCGGCGAGACGCAGAATGGCGTCTATCTCTCGATCGACGATGGCGCAACCTGGACGGCCACAAAACTAAACAATCCGAACGTCAATGCCCTGCTGGCGATCGGATCCGATCTCTTTGCCGCCACGACATACAATAGCGTCGTTCTCTCGACGGACAGCGGTGCAAGCTGGGCACCGGCGAACACCGGCATCCCTCCTGGCTCGGAGATTCTCTCCATTGCGGCAAAGGACACAGGCACGTCCTCGCCGATACTCGTTGCCGGAACGGATTATGGCGTTTATCTCTCGACGAATAATGGCCTAAGCTGGGCGCTTGACACGGCCGGGATGGGGAACAAGGCTGTCACTTCCTTTGCGGTCATCGGTGCTCGACTCTTTGCCGGCACAATACAAGGTGGCGTGTTTCTCTCGACCGACAACGGAACAAGCTGGAGCGCCGATACTACCGGGATGGGCGCGCTGCCAATCTCTTCGATGGCAGTCGGCGGAGCGAATTCAAGCTCTCCGATGCTTCTCGCCGCGACAGACAGCAACGGGATCTTCTTTTCGACCGATAATGGCGCACGCTGGAACGCGGCAAGTAAGGGATTGATGAATGCGGAGGTCACTGCTCTCGCCGTCAGTGGAGCAAATGGTTCTCCGTTAACTTTTATAGCGGGAACGCAAGGTGGCGGCATTTTCCGATCGACCGATAGCTGTACCTCCTGGGTGTCTGCGAGTAACGGCGTGACGACCACCGAAGTAGAGGCTCTCGCCGTCAGCCGCACAAGTGCAGGCTCCCCGATGCTCTTCGCCGGGAATTACAATGGCGTTTTTCTTTCGACGGACAGCGGTACGACTTGGCAGCCGGAGGGATTGGCGAACGTTCGCGTCACCTCCATCGCCGTGCTGGATACCAACACGTCCTCGCCCCTTCTCTTTGCTGGCTCCGGCGGAAGCGGGGTTTTTCGCTCGACAGACGATGG
>DASRZC010000075.1:0-6453 GCA_035686785.1 Kapaibacterium sp. (SeqCode) | reverse complement strand
CGTGGTCAGCCGCCGATAGCTTAACGGGAGCTTGGTGGGATTATGGCGGGATATTTTTATCAAATATTGGAAACAAAATTTTCGCGGGTTTGAATTATGCGCACTTATCAATTATGGACACCGGGGCCGGGGTTGTAGAATCCATCGACAGTGGCTCGCAATGGAATGCAACATCGCAGTTGCCGCTCGATGTTCATTCATTGGTTGTTGTTGGTTCAAAAATCATTGCCGGTACGGGTGATGGCGGCGCCTATGTAACCTCAAACGATGGCAGCTTGTGGAACCAAAGCGACTCCATATTAGGAACTGTTTTTAGTCTTCTTTCAACTTCTAATTATCTTTTTGCTGGTACTGACGGTGGAGTTTTTCGATCCACCGACACAGGCTCTACATGGAGCAGTGAATACTCGACTTCCAACGTGAACGCATTAGCAAATACCAGCGCCAAATTATTCGCCGGGACAGATAATGGCATCTTCCAATCCACCAATAACGGGGTCGATTGGTCACCGGCCTTCCAATCAGTTCACGTTAATGCACTTGTGACGCAAGGTTCGAAAGTGTTTGCTGGCACAACCGCGAATGGTCTAATGGTGTCCACCAACAATGGATCAAGTTGGTCTGCCGCAAATGCCTCTCTTCCTATTTCCGATGTTCAATCTCTTGCGGTAAAGGGCGGCATTTTATTCGCTGGTACAAACGGTAACGGGCTATTTCTTTCTCAGGATACGGGCACATCCTGGACAGATGTAAGCAGTGGCTTGCCCGCATCCTCGATCTCCGCGCTCGAAGTAAACAACGCACAATTTTTTGCAGGCACGAATGGCGGCGGCATCTATCGAACCGATGACTCCGGCGCAACCTGGAAGCAGGTGGATAGTAATTTGTCAGATCCGAACGTGACCTCTCTCGCAATCAGAAACGGAAACCTATTTGCCGGTACAATCGGCGGAGGAGTTTGGGAACGCCCCCTTTCTCAAATGTCGGTCATTGAACCTAATGCGGTAGCCCAAACGTCACCAGCAACTTTGCTAGAAATTCAATCCTACCCCAACCCCTTCTCCCAATCCACCACCATCACCTTCACGACGGAAACTGCCGGCTATGCGGATGTCTCCATCGTGAACCTGCTCGGCGTGGAAGTCGCGCATCTCTTCTCTGGCGAGCTTGCGGCTGGGAATCATTCCTTCAACTGGGATGCGGACAGGAGTAGCACCTATGGTGCGTCCGCGCCGCGCGGGATGTACGAATGCCTCGTTCGGATAAATGGGCGCGTGGAGGCGGTGCCGTTGGTGCTCGCGCGGTAATTGTCTGAACCGCGGGATCCTTCGGCAAGCTCAGGACGGCTCCGCCACTTGGTGTAGGTGCCTGTGTGCCGGGAAGCGCCTGCTTCCCTGTGAGGGGTCACGGAAGCAGGCGCTTCCGTGGACACGGGCGAGGTTGCGGAAAAAATTTCAAAAAATCTTTCGCAATCACTTGACATTGCCATTTTTATTGCGTATGTTAGTAGGGACTATGATAAGCACCCTTTCTCTTTTGAAAACCCAAAGACTTTCTTTCTGGAAGATTGCCCAAAATGAAAATTAAACCGTATCCCGCCAAAATTCATAATTGACCTGGATTACGCTGATCAATGTGATTAAGATCTGATTTGATGCTGAACATGAAAAGAACAACCACACAACATGTCGCAACAACTAATTACTAATAAAATTTAACGGTGGGGAAGAGCAACCTTAACTTTCTTTCGATCCCACAAATCGGTCGGCAGTATCCTGGAACAGGACGTTGAAGGTCGTCAGGCTGCCATAGCATCGGGTGATGTAGCCCTCTAATTCGAGTTTTTCGGCCTCTTCGAGCTTGCTGCTGTTGACCTTTTGTTCAAGCACGCGAAGGTTATTTCGAAGTGAGACGATCTTTTTGAAAAAGACTTCGAGATCGATCTCCTTCGCTTGCAGCGCGGGGTCCTTTGGTTTCAGCACCATTGTGCCATGATAAAATTTCGGAGCGATGGAGACCTCTGTTTCCGGGGTGGTCAGCTTCTGGTCGAGCGCGCGCGAAAAGGCGTCGTAGGCGGTGCGATAAACTTGTTCGATTTCCATGGAAGGGAAACGGGTTGCCGGAGCATCGAATTCCACAAGCCGCAAAGAACGAAAGACCGACCGAGTGGTTTTCATCCTTATGCTTACACTTCAGGACGAACTGAAAACCGTGGCGGACTACACTGCCCTTCCGGATGACGGGGAGCAATACGAGCTTATCGCCGGCGAAATTATTATGGTGCCATCTCCAACAACGTTCCATCAGGATATTCTAACGAATCTTATGGGCGAACTCTACCCGATCGTTCGCTCACGCAAGTTAGGTAAAATTCTTCCATCTCCCGTAAATGTCTTTGCGACGGGGCACGATGTCTATCAGCGGACCTTCTTTTCGTGCGAACGGAGAACCTTGAGATCATCCGGATGGATGGCGTTCACGGCGGCCCGATTTTGCGATTGAAATTCTTTCGCCGTCGAACGCCTATTACGATCTTCGATTGAAGAAAGCCGTCTATGAGCGAATTGGCGTTCGTGAATATTGGATTGTCGATCCGATGGAACGGTCGATCGATTGCTACGAAAACTCCGCCAACGGATTCACCGCTATTGCGGCAGGCAAACGGACGGGCCGGGTGTGCTCCGTGCTAATCCCCGAATTTTGCGCGGAAGTCGAGGAAGTATTTTCGTTATAAGGCGAGTACTTCCGGCAATAATGCCGATTGCCACGAAGCGGCCACCGGTATCTCCCATTTCCCCGCGCGAAGCTCGCCGAGTGAAGTGAGGGAGTTGTCGAACACCATCGTCTCCGCATCCACGGCGCCAGACTCCGCAAGCTGCTTGAATTGCGAGCGGGTAACCATTCGAATCTCCTCGCCATCGCGATAGAAAATTTTCATCGCGCCAAAGAAATCGACTCCGAATTTCGCGCCGAGCGATTTAATGGCCCGTGTCATGTCGTCGATGGAGCAGCCGCTGGGCGCAGTTACATCGGGGTTCGCGGCGATGATGAGAAATTGATTGAAATGCAACTCGCGCGCGGCCTGAACCGGCACATGGTGTGCTTCCCAATGTGCAAGATAGGTATCGAGCGTGGAAAGCAATTCGGTGGATTCCGATTCCGAAAGTCTTCGGCTCGCCGGAAAAATCCAGATACGAGAATGATCGGGAAGAGAGGTTAAATTTACAAGCATGACAGCATAATTCGATTGAAGGAATATGCGTTCCGCCGAAATTCAGGTGGCCGGAACAAGATATTCTTCCAGCCCCCTTCGCAGCCGATCCGGAATGCGGCAGGGGCGCAGCGTGGCGCGGCGGACGGTGACCAGCACGCAATGCCCGGTCACAAGCACTTCACCCACTTTCCCTTTTTCGGAGAGTTTGCGGACGATTTCGAAGCGGAGATCGATCGAGCTCGTGCCCACGCGAGCGACCCATATTTCCGCAGTGAGCAAATCATCTAAAAAGGCGGGCGCTTTGAAATCGGAATGAAACTGCGCGCGGACAAGATAGATGTCCAGCTCGTCGAACGCGTGTCCATACGGCAGCCCCATCGCGCGATACAGTTCGGTCTCCGCGATCTCGAAAAACCGGATATAACTTCCAAAATAAATAATTCCAGCGTGATCCACATCGGACCAGCGAACCCGCTCCTCGATACTAAATTTCTTTCCAGCCATGTATCGGAAACTAATATCGCGCGGTAAATGTCCCTGCACACATTCCGCAACAACCATTTCATTTTTAATCCTTATGCAACTGAATTCCGAAGGCCGCGAACGTTTTAAGGCCCATCTCCAGACTTTTCTCCGACAACCCTGCTCCGTGTGCGGCACGGGCAGTTGGCAGGCAGAGGACGCCATCTTCGAACTCCGCGAGTTTATGGGCGATGCGCGGCAACAGCAAATATCCGTCAAGCCCGTCCTTGCGATGACGTGTAACGGCTGCGGCCACATCGTGTTTATGAGCCCGCTGAAGACGGGGATCATCGGTACCCCGCAAGCCACTGAGCAAACTGCCACGGGACAAGCTGCACCGAGCGAAACCGTGACCGAAACATTCGAAGAAGTCACCGAGGAATGATCCGGAAACCCAAATCATGGTTCGGGGAGCGTTTCTATCTTTTACATGAAGGCTCCTCACGGCGATTTCGCAGGGGTCGAATGATGGAAGAACAAACTACGTGATCTCCGTCCATCGTTTATATAAGAGTTTCGGCTCGCTCGAAGTTCTGCGTGGCGTGACGTTCGACATTCACGATGGCGAGACCGTCGCGATTATCGGCCAGAGCGGCTGTGGCAAGAGCGTACTCTTGAAGCACATCATCGGCTTGATGAAGCCCGATGGGGGGGAAGTTTTCGCCGACGGAATTAATATGTCGCACGCGCGCGAAAACCAATTGGAACAGGTGCGGCGTCATATCGGATTTTTATTTCAAGGATCCGCCCTGTTCGATTCGATGACCGTGATGGAGAATGTCACGCTCGGACTTCGAGAGCACGGAGAGCATGACCATGAGAAGCTTTCGCGAATAACGAAAGAAAAGCTCGCACTCGTCGGGCTAAAATCCATCGAGAACGTGATGCCTTCCGATCTTTCGGGCGGCATGAAAAAGCGCGTCGCGCTGGCGCGGGCGTTGGCCGGTGAGCCGCGCTACATGTTTTACGATGAGCCGACGACGGGCCTCGATCCAGTCACGAGCGATCAGATCGACGCGCTGATCCAGGACTTAACGGGCCGGCTTCACGTCACGAGCCTTATCGTGACACACGATATGTTTACGGTCGAGCGTATCGCAAAACGCGTTATCTTTTTGCACGATGGCAAAGTCCATTTCGACGGTACTCCGGCGGAACTCGACCAGTCGCCGGATCCCATTTCTCGCCAATTTCTCGAACGCTACCGGCACGTTGTTTAGATGTACTCGCTCGATCTCTCGATTCTCTATTTCTTCAATCGAACGATCGCTTGTGGTGCGCTCGATACGTTTTTCGATGCCGTCACGAATGTTCACTATTGGTTCCCTGTCTATGTTCTCGCGGGGCTGTTTCTTATTTACCGCTTTCGCTGGCGCGGGGTGTGGCTGGTGCTCGGCGCGGTGATCGTCGTGAGCGCGACCGACTCGCTGGGACATTATATTCTCAAGCCGCTGGTGGATCGTGCGCGGCCCTGTGCGCAACTTCCATCGGGCGAGCATGTTGTCTCCTGGGTTCGGTTGCCGGATGGCGGTCGCGGTGATGAGAGCTTTCCCTCGAATCATGCGCTGAATAATTTTGCGGTCGCCGCATTCTTTTTCGCCGTTTGGCCACGAAAGCGGAATGCGGTCTGGCTGTTTGCCGTCGCGCTAATTATTAGTCTGGGCCGGATGTATCAAGGCGTGCATTATCCGAGCGATGTTCTGGGTGGGGCAGCGATTGGGGTGACGGTGGGATACCTTTTAGGATTATTGCTTAAGAAATTATTACCATCAAAAACCGTAGCTAACGAATCTCGATTTTCACATGTTAATTAGTTAATGCCACTCAATCCTGCCTTCGAAAACGAGAAACAAATCCTCGATCATGGTTACGTCCGCCTGCTTGGCGTGATGGGCGATGATTCTTCGCCGGATAGTGATGCGCGGATTTCGACCGGCGTGGCCGCGCGAAGCGAATCGCAGCAGACAACGCTCGTCCGCTTTCTATTGCGGCACAAGCATACGACGCCTTTCGAAGGCTCGGTGATGAAGTTCGAAGTGCGCGCGCCCATTATGGTGATCCGCGAATGGTTCCGGCACCGGACGTTTAGTTACAATGAGGAATCGGGCCGCTATAAACAGCTCGATCCGCTTTATTACACGCCGGAAGCGGAGCGTGTGTCGTATCAGGCGAAGAGCAATCATCAAGGCTCCGGCGAGCCGCATCCCGAAGCGGCGAGTTTCACTGCGCAGTGGAGCGAAGAGCAGCAGGAATTCGAAGCGAGTTACGATGCGCTGATTGGTACGCATAATGTAGCGCGGGAACTGGCGCGACTCAACATGCCTGTTTCGCATTATTCCACGTTCGTCGTCACCGGTAATTTGCTCAATTGGTTTCGCTTTCTGCAACTCCGGATGGAAGCGACGGCGCAATACGAGATCCGCGTTTATGCCGAAGCTATTTTCGCGATTGCGAAGCAATATTTTCCGCACTCGTTCGAAGCGTTCGAAGATTACTGGCTCGAAGCGGTGACGCTTTCACGCCGTGAAAAAGAGATGCTTGCGCAAATGCTTGGGAATGCGATCTCCCAAGAAGCTTTTGCGAGTACACTTCCCGAAGCTGGTCCTTATTTTACAAAGCGCGAAGCGGAAGAATTTCGCAGCAAACTTTCTCGCATGGGATTGCTCCGTGAACCATGATACTCGATATCGGCTCCGGGCCACCGCCATTGTTTTCGA
>DASRZC010000074.1:0-16925 GCA_035686785.1 Kapaibacterium sp. (SeqCode) | reverse complement strand
CGAATGGAGTTGTCGATGCGTACCTTACTCATTCACGTGAGAAAGAGCTGGAACGGCTGATTCAAACGATCAACGAGACGCTTTCTGCGGGAGGCTCCGTGCTAATTCCAGTTTTCGCGCTTGGCAAATTGCAGGAAATGCTGGCGATGATCGGGGATGCCAAGCGAGATGGAAAAATACCGAATGTACCCGTTTATACCGGCGGGATGGGACGAAGGATCAGCGAAGTGTACGATCAATTCTTGACGAGCCGGTCGCGCACGAACGATATTGATAAAACGTCCGATGTCGTGCAATCGGAATTGCCACGTCGGGCATTTCTGTTCGGCGGTAATTATTTTCGAGAGCCGAGCATCGTCCTGGCCGCCAGTGGAATGATGCAGGACGGCACCGCCAGCTATATGCTCGCGCAACGCTGGCTACGGCATAAGGAATTTGCTATTTGTTTCGTAGGCTATACCGATCCGCGCACGCCGGGCTATATCGTTTCTCATGCCGAGCACGATTCGCGGATACGTTTCGGCTCGATGAAGCGCGACGTTTCCGTCCGCTGCCGGATCGAGCGGTTCCGTTTTAGCGCGCATGCCCGGCGCGAGGAGTTGCTCGAAATTGTGCGCCGGTTGCAGCCGAAGCATGTCGTCCTCACGCATGGCGATGAAAAGGCGATGTCGGCCTTCGGGGAGCTTATTTTAGAAACGTTCCCACAGATGACCGTGAGCGCGCCGGAGATCGGGAAATGGTACCGGCTGAATTAAGAATTACGAATTCAGGGAGTTCTTATTTTTATGTTAGTTCTACGTCATTGCGAGGAGCGTGATTCGACCGGAGGGAGAATCACTCGACGAAGCAATCCGTTCGTCGAAGCAACGGATTGCTTCGTCCCATTCGTCTACCTTCGGTTGCCAAATGCTCCTCGCAATGACATCACTATCCATGACAGAATCGAAGATTAAAATCATCGAGAAGCAATATGCCCGCCGCGATATTTTGGGCTATCGCTCTCCATACAAAGATCCATTCGAGTACCGCCCTATCACCAGCGTTGAGATGGACGAAGTTTATAGCTTGATTGCAAAGGCTCCCTTCTTCGATGTTATCCCAGGAACCGATCCGCTATCGCAGACGCAAATAGAATTCGATATACTTGTCGAATTTGCAGGTTCGGCGTATGCCCCGGAGCATTGGCTCATCGCATTCAAGGATGGAAATCCCGTGGGTTACGTTTTACCACAGCGGTATTGGGACGTGCCGGAAGAAGGCTCCATTTTCGCGCTGGGAGTAATTCCCGAACTGCAAGGCCGAGGCTATGGAAAAATCATCCATTCAAAAGGACTCGAAGTGCTCGCTCAATTAGGGATGGCGAGCTACGTGGGATCGACGGAAACGAAGAATCCGGCAATGATCGCAATCTTCCTCGCCAATGACTGCAAATTATCGAAAATCCATCGAATCGAAGTGGATGAAAGAGGCCTGCAAAGGATAATTTGATAACGTTCCGTCGGATTTTCCTGAACGTTGGGAAAAAATGTGGTACGTTACGCTTCGGTTGATCTCATCATTCAAAGAGCGATTCTCGGCACCCGCGCCGCAATGCCCGTCAGAATTTCATACGGTATCGTCCCGATTGTTTCCGCGAGCGACCCTGCATCGAGTTCCCGGTTCGTGACCGAGATAAATTCCACGCGATCGCCGATGTTCACATCGTCATCCCCCACATCGAGCATCACCTGATCCATGCATATCGTTCCTACTATGGGATAAAGCTTCCCGTGAATCATCGCGCGCGCCCGGTTGGTGAGCAGGCGTGGGTAGCCATCGCCATAGCCGATGGGAACGGTTGCGATGCGTGTATCGCGCTCCGCATGCCAGCGAAGATTGTAGCTTACCCCTTCGCCAGCCTTGACCTGCTTCACCAGTACGACGGTGCTGACGAGCGCGAGGCACGGGTGCAGATCGTTCTTCCATTGCTCCTGTAATTCCGCGCTTGGCGCATAGCCATAAAGCATGATGCCCGGCCGCACCATATTGAAGGCAGATTCTTTCGGTGCTTGCAGGATAGCGCCACTATTTGCCGCGTGGATGAGAGGGATGTGAATTCCCGCCAGGCGAGTTTCATCGATGACAGTCCGGAAAAGAGCAAGCTGCTTTCGGAAGAATATTTGATCGAGTTCATCGCTCGTAGCGAAATGAGTGGAAAGGCCAATCAACTCGACGTGCTCGCGGAGCGATTCGATCGCGCGGAGAAATTCGAGCGCCTCTTCCGGCTCGACACCCATGCGCCGCATTCCGGTATCGACTTTTAGATGCACGCGCGCTCTTGTACCAAACGCCGAAGCGCGCGCGGCGATTGTGCGGAGCGTTTCCATGTCGCTCAGGGTAAAATCCAATTGATGTTCGAGGAACGCGTCGATCTCATCCGGCGCTGCGCCGGTGAGGACGAGAATCGGCAGCGTTGTAAGCCGGCGCAGCCGCGCGCCCTCTTCTTCGGTCGCCACGCCGAAGGCATCGATCTCTTCGCTTTTAATCGCGGCGCGCGCGATAATATCCAGGCCATGACCATACGCATTCGCCTTCACAATCGGCATGATACGCGCCCGCTCGCCAATCTGCTTGCGAACGAGCCGCAGGTTGGCAAGAAAATGATCGACGTGAATTTCCGCGCGGGTGGGCCTCATGATAGGGCGGATAACAACGGGGGAGGGAATCTCATTGCGTGCCTAAGTAATCGGGGAACGACGGAATGCAAAGCAGGGTTGACGTTTACGAATATGTTAACTTCCGAATGGCAGACCGGAGAATAGAATTCTACAAAACGGAGGCCGGTAAGTCTCCAGTGGATGAATTCCTGCTCGGACTTCCGACCAAAGCGTTTCGGAAAATAACATGGGTGCTACAAATCGTGAGGTCATTGCCGCGGGTACCTGCCGAGTATCTGAAAAAGCTGACCGATACCGATGAAATATGGGAGGTTCGCGCTCAGAGCAGCAGAAAAGAAATTCGGCTCCTCGGATTTTGGCATGGAGGAAATTTGATCGTACTCACGAATGGATTTGAAAAGAAGGAACAAAAGACCTCACCATCCGAAATTGCCATTGCGGAGCAACGACGAAGAGATTATATCAGGAGAAACCCGTTATGAAAGACGACCTCGACAGAATCATTGAAAAAAGAAAGAAAATCGATCCGGAATTTGCAAAGGGCTATGAGGAAGGCTTTGCGGCATTCAAGATCGGTGTGCTGCTGAAACTCGCTCGCGAGCGGGCTGGCATGACACAGGAGCAGGTAGCGGTAAAGCTGCGAACGAATAAATCGGCGATCTCTCGAATCGAGAATCATGCCGATGACATTCGCCTCTCAACACTCCACAAATATGCCCATGCTCTTGGAAGAAAGATCAAGTTGGAGATTGCATAGTGCGCAGTGTCGGAAGAGCGGACTTCACCCGGCCGTACGCTTCCGCGCGAACCAAAAAATCCCCGCCGCAACCACGATGAGTATCGCGCCGATGATGGCCCAGCGAGCTTCGCCAGTCATGAAGCTGCCGCGGATGAGGCCGATGCCCTGCCCGAACCACACGATTCCCGCTATCGCAAGGAGCACTGCAATAATTCGAGCTGCGATTTTCATGGTATTTTATTGAGTTCGTTTCGTGCGTGGAGAGCCTGTTCCGGCGGATGGCGTCCGATGGCCGTCATGCTGTCCGCGATATGCGTGGCGGCGCGGAAGGCATCGCGGGCGTCCAGCGGCTTGCCTTCCTTCTGGAATAACTCCCCGAGATTATAGTAGGCAACAACCAAATTCGAATCGCCATGCATCTGGCGCGAGAGCACTTCGAGTGTTTTTGCATATTGCCCTTCCTTAAAATACGCATACGAAAGATCCCCGATCACCGTATCGTTCCCCGGCACTTTTTTGAGGTACATTTCATAGTATTTCGCAGCGGAACGATATTCGCCAAGTCCGAAAAGAATATCGCCCATGCGGCGGAGCTTGGGCGCCGTATCGTCGGGGAAGTTCAGCGTATCCGGCGGCGCGGGAATGCTATCGCCTAAGGGATTCGGCGCGGGCCGGTAGCGGGCGATGATCGACTGGACCGGATCCGAAATAAACTTCGGATGAGAGGTAAGTTGAAATGCGATGAGACCAGCGGCGCATAATAGCAGAAGGGCCGCGGCGGCGTAGAAATATTTTTTCCAGCGCTTATCCCACTTGCTTCGCTGGCGGCGCGGCCGCGGCGGAGTGTAGGTTGTCGTTCCCTGGAATCGGGAATTGCGCCGAAGCTCTTCGAGCCGCTCGGCGGAGACACCTTCGCGCATTCGGAGCGTCGCCCGGTGCTCCTCCCGCTTTATGGGATCGAACAGCACGGCTTTCGCTTCGTTGATCGCCTGCATGTGCCGCTCGGCCTCGGGATTGTTGGGATTGGGATCGGGGTGGTATTTTTTGGCCAGCCGCCGGTAGGCCTCCTTGATCTCGCGATCGGAAGCCGTCCGTTTTACGCCGAGCACTTCAAAAAAATCGACCACCGTGTAATTAAAAATTAAGAATTAAGAATGAATAGTTAAAGAACTAAGAACTCTTGCCCGTTCCTAATTCCCATCTATTAATTCTTAATTCTTCATTTTTAATTATTCCGCCCGTTTCCATTTCGGATTATCGAGCAGGAAGGAAATGCTGATGCGGTGAGTCGAGCCGAGCTGGTCCTGCGCATTGGCGCCGAGATAGGCGTAGTCGATGTGAAATTTCGAGAAGGTGATGCCCGCGCCCGCGCTCCACATGTGTAGGTCGTTATAGCCGCCGCGAAGCGCGAAGAGATTTTTGAATTCATATTCGAGACCTTCGTGAAAATCGGCGGAAGCCGGGCCAACATGAAGTTGGGCATCCTGGCCGCGATTTTCAAACCGAAGATCGGCATCGACCGTCGGAAGCAACCGGTGATTTCCGTCCGAAGTAATTTTCCAGAGATAGGCGGCGCCCAGTATCAGCGTGGGAGAAACCAGTTCTTTTGTGCCGGTACTATATGAGAGGAGCGTGGTTGTGATGTCCTGCGCGACGGCCGCAATCGTAAGCGCATCGCTCGGCTTGTAACGCACGGCGGCATCGAAGCCGAGACCGGAGCCGGTCGTTTCGGGATCGAGCCGCCGGTAAATCAGCTTCGCGTTTACTCCCCAGGAAAGCATTGGATTCACCAGCTTCGCATAGGAAAGCATGGCGACCCAATCGTAATTACCGAAAGTGGTAACTTTGGAGTAATCGAGATATTCGTTCGGGTCAAGTTGACCGTTGTTATTAATATCGACGAGCGCGTTTCGAGTATCCAAAATGTCGCTCACGCCGATATGAAGGATCGACAACGCGGCGGAAGAATTCTGATTTAGCGGGAGAGCGAACGCGCCATAATCGTAATTCACCGATCCATCGAAGCGCGATTCGTGCATGGCGGTGACCGTCGGAAATTGGAGGACGTTGAGCGCCGCCGGATTCCAATATCCCGCCGTCGCATCATCACTGATGGCCGCGCCGGCTCCGCCCAGCGCCAGCGAGCGAGCGCCGACGCCGAGTTCGAGAAACTCACCGGCGTAATCGGCAACACTCTGCGCGCGAAGCGGCAGGCTCGTCGCAAGAAGAATAAGAATGCTAATTACTTTGAGGCGCACTACTGAATAAAGAGTAACGTTTGTATACAATAATAAAGTAATAACGCTCGGAAAAGATTGCACGCTCCACGAAAACAGGTCAAAAAGAAATACCCGAACCGGGACCGGGAGCGATCCGAGCTTGACCTACTCCAATCGTATCGGAATGCGCTTTTAAAGTTCGGCACTGTGGCGCCCGGGCTCGATCTCGATAATGATTTTTTCTGGCTGTTTCGATTGAGCGGTCTGCTGGCACAAGCCTATCGCAGCTTCGAGGAAATCAATCGAAAGCATTTTCAGGATGTACTGCCGCGACCGAAAATCATTTTTTGCAACCGTGCAACGGGCGGTTATTATAATAAGACACGCCACACGATCGGCATTTCGTTCGCGATGACCATCGAGCATGGCGAAAAGGAATTTTTCGAAACGCTGAAGCATGAAATAGCGCACATTGTCGTGCAATCCCACTCGCCGCGATTTTATGAAGTGCTGAGATCGATCGGCGGATCGGGAAGAAAAGCGCCGGTCACTATTCTGCTAAAGGCCAAGCGTGACCGGTTTCTAACGGAGCATTACCAGGTCCGCGTGCGTTGCCCAGAGTGCAAGAAGGAGTATCGCTATCGGACCCGGCGAGCGCTACGTTATGCCTGCCGGCCTTGTTGCGAAAAATTCGCGGGAGGGAAGTTCGATGCGAGATTTAAGTTTGAACCGATGACCGCGTAGCCGTGACCTTCAGGTCACGGCGAGATTCCCGCAAACATCGCAGGCGATGCTTTTCGCGGGAATGACCTATACGACGGATCATGGCGCGAAGCGCATAAAAACTACGGATCGCTGTCATTCCCGCGAATGCGGGAATCCAGGGTCCTTCGTCACCGTGACCTGAAGGTCACGGCTACACACCGGCATGAAACTACCCAAATACGACAAAAACGGCAAACCCCTCATCGTGTTATTCGATGCGATGGCGCTCGCCTATCGGTCGTATTTCGCATTTATAACGCGGCCGCTCACAAATGCGCGCGGCGAGAACACGAGCGCGGTCTATGGATTCATGACCTCGATCTTTCAGTTCCTCGATCACCACACGCCCACGCACGCCGCCGTTTGCTTCGATACGCCGCACCCGACCTTCCGCCACGAAAGATTCGAAGCCTACAAAGCCACGCGGCAGGCCATGCCGGAGGACCTCATTCCCCAGCTCGACAAGATCAAGGAATTAGTGCGCGCTTTTCGCATTCCACTGGTCGAAATGCCGGGATTCGAAGCGGACGATATTATCGGCACGCTGGCATGCAGCGCGGCGGAGCATGGGATCGAATCTCTGATTGTTACTCCCGATAAAGATTTTTGCCAGCTTGTAACGGACCAGATTAAACTGTTGCGCCCCTCCCGCGATAGCAGCGCGATGGAAATTTTCGACACCGACGCCGTTCGTGCAAAATATGGAATCGAGCCGAAACAAATAATCGACTATCTCGCTCTTGTGGGCGATGCGAGCGATAACATCCCCGGCGTTCGCGGCATCGGCGAAAAAACGGCCACGCCGCTGATCCAGAAATTTGGCTCGCTGGCCGGCCTCTATGAGCATCTCGATCAAGTCGATAAAAAGGGAATTAAAGATAAGCTCACAAACGAACGCGACAATGCCTTCCTATCGTATGAGCTTGCTACAATCGACTGCCATGTGAAGCTGCCGATTACGATTAACGATCTGTCTTATGGCGTGCTGCCCGACTTCGAAGTGCTGGAAAACCTGACGCTCGACCTCGGTTTCAAATCGCTCGCGAACCGCGTGCTCAAGGAGAAAGAGCAAGCCCTGAAAGCGGAATCGCCCGAAGCGCTGGAACTTGCGCTTGCGCCGGAAGAAAAAGCTCCCGAAGAACGAACCGAAGAAGAAGAACTCGAATCGTTCGACTTCTCCGCGGAAATGCCGAGCGGCTTGCAGGACATTCATTCCACGCCGCACGCTTATGTGATGGTCAAAACGATGGAAGGGGTGAAGGAACTCGCGAAGCTGCTCTCGAAAACAAAAGAATTTTGCATCGATACGGAAACCACTGGACAAGATGCGAATACTGCGGAGATTATCGGCATTTCCTTCGCCGTGAAACCATTCGAGGCGTTTTACATTCCCATTCGCTTGCCCGATATTGGTTCCGATATCGACGCAAACACACTTTTTGCAAAAGAAGCCGCCTCCGAGAACGCGCTTACAATGGGCCTCGATCTAAAGGAAGCGCTCGATGTTCTTCGGCCCGTTTTAGAAAATCAGAAAATAAATAAAGTCGGGCAGAATATTAAATATGACGCGCTGATTTTGCGGCACCATAGCGTGGAGCTAAAGCCGCTTGTGTTCGATACGATGATAGCCTCTTATATCTATCGCTTCGATGGTTCGCACGATATGGACACGCTATCGCTCGAACATTTGAACTACCGGCCCGTTCCACTCAGCGATGTGTCCGGCCCGCTGAAAGGGGGCGACGCGCGACGCTCGATGGCGATTGCCTCGACCATAAAGCTTGCCGAATATGGCGCCGAGGATGCGGATGTTACTCTCCGCCTCAAGCACGCGCTCGCGCCGAAGCTGCATGAGGATGAACGAATTTGGAAGCTGCTGGAAGACGTGGAGTTCCCGCTCGTCGAGGTTCTAACGAAAATGGAATTTCACGGCGTGAAGATCGACACCAAACTTCTCGGCCTTGCCAGCAAAGAAATGGAGCGCGAAGCCGATAACCTATGCCGGCAAATTTACGAGCACGCCGGCGGGCCGTTCAATATCGACTCGCCGAAGCAATTGCAGGAAATTCTCTTCGTGAAACTCGGACTGAAATCCGGACGCAAAACGAAGACGGGGCTTTCAACCAATGCTGCCGTGCTCGAAGATTTGCGGCACGAGCATCCGATTGCGGAATGCCTGCTTGCTTACAGGCAATATCAAAAACTCCGCGGAACGTATGTCGATGCGCTTCCGAAGCTCGTCAATCCAAAGACGGGGATGGTCCACACGAGCTATAACCAAGCGGTAGTCGCGACGGGCCGCATTTCCTCGACCGATCCGAATTTACAAAATATTCCGATCAAGACGGAAATGGGCCGCGATATTCGCAAGGCGTTCGTTTCGCGCTTTAAGAACGGCCAGATTTTCTCCGTTGATTATTCGCAGATCGAGTTGCGAATCATGGCACACGTTACGCGCGATGAAGGACTGATTGAAGCATTTGCAAACGGCGTGGATATTCATACTCGCACTGCGGCCGGTGTCTATGGCGTTCCGCTCGAAGAAGTTAGTCGCGAAATGCGAGGCAAAGCGAAAGGCGTGAACTACGGCATCATGTATGGCATCGGCGCATTCGGCCTCGCGCGAAATATCGGAATTCCACAGAAAGAAGCAAGCGAAATTATTCAAAAATATTTCGCCGCATTTCCACTGATCCGAAAATATATGGATGATACCATCCAATTCGCGCGGCAGCATGGTTACGTCGAAACGCTTTTAGGACGCCGCCGCTATATGCGCAATATCGCGGCTGCAAATCAAGCCGTTCGTAGCGCCGACGAGCGTGCCGCCATCAACGCGCCAATTCAGGGCACGGCTGCTGATATGATGAAGCTCGCGATGATTAATGTCCACCGCGAAATGGAAGCGCGTAAGTTGAAATCCATTATGATCATGCAGGTGCATGACGAATTGGTATTCGATGTCGTCCCCGAAGAAGCCGACGCGATGCAGGAATTAGTGCCGCGCTTAATGTCGAACGCCATGCCGATGGTCGTGCCGATCGAAGTGGAGGCGGGGATCGGGCCGACGTGGTTCGAGGCGCATTAGGACCGGTGTTCGGGAGCGAATTTTATAAGAGTAAGGTCGTCGACAAACTCAAAATCGACAGGTTTTCGATTCTTGCTCAGTTCCCGCAAATATCGCCGAACGACCTCTTCGACGCTCACGTGCTGCTCGTGCGCCATTTGCTGGAGCGTCCGCATCACAGGTTCATCCATGTGTTCGATATGAAGAGATAGGTTCATTGAAAATTGCAACCGTCAGTGAATAGAAGTCGTTCACAAGAAACAAAATCCGAGGATTCAGGTAGAGTAACAGTAATTTTGGATTTTACCGGATTGTATTATGAGCATGCCATTCGTAAATATCCGCTGCTTGAAGCATAAAAGAATCGGATTGTTCATTCTGACCCTACTGGTCGCTGGGTGTGACTCCACATCTACCGCACGCCTCACATCCGATCCTACGCTGCTCGAAGACCTCCTCGATCGCACGACGCGCGAGCCTGCGACCATTACCTTTGTCGATGATTCCGCTTATAGCACCGATGCCTACCGTGTCACCGTGCGCGACGACACACTCGAATGGTTCGAACACGATTCGGTGTGGACCGGGGCTGGGCTGAACGATGTCGCGAGCGTCACCCTTAGTAAAGCCCGTCCTCTGGACGGGTTATGGCAAGGAGCATTATTAGGGCCCATTGGCGGAATAGTTGGGGGCGTTTATGCTCTGGGAAGTTCAAATAACGATAATGGCGATAATTCGTCCGTGAACAACCCACCCCTAACGCCATCCGAAGCCCTCGATGTAGTACTCGTTTTCGCGGCGCTTGGAGAAGTCATAGGACCCATCGAAGGGGTGCTGAACCCTCCCCATCATTATACCGTGTATAAGACCGGCTCACGACTCTTGCCGGATTCGGTGCGCTAATGTCTTGCTTTTCCAGGAAGAGGAAAATAACATTTTGGCTGAGTTGAGAATCATCCCTTGCCTGCGACTGTCATTCTGTCATAGTTGCTTCTTGCCGACCTTCGAATTTAGCCCATTTCGCCAATTTTAGTTTCTGGCACAGTCCTTCTTAATGGGATAGCCGGAAATAGTTTTTCAACCATTTTTTAGGAGTAATAAAAATATGACAGTTTACCGATGGGAGCCGAGGCGCGATTTCGAACAAGCGTCACGCAAGCTCCGTAGATTTTACAACGATGTCGAAGGCGCGATCACGTGCGGGATACAGAACGGGGTTCATATCGAACTCGGGACGTTCTCGCCGCGCGTCGATATTTCGGAGACGAAAGAGAACGTCTTCGTCCGCGCCGAAATGCCGGGCATGAAAGCGGAGGACGTAAAGATCACGCTTTCTGAAGGTACGCTTACGCTGCGCGGCGAGAAGAAGCGTTCGGAAGAATCGAAAAGCGAAAGCTTCCACCGCATAGAACGCTCGCATGGCGAGTTCGTACGGCAATTCGCGCTGCCGAATAATTTGAACGAGGATGCCGTCGAAGCGACCTTCGCCGATGGCGTGCTCGAAATTAAAATTCCCAAACGCGAACCGGAAAAACCGATAGAGCGGGAAATTTCGATTAAGAGCTAAAGATGAAAAGGGATGCACCGAAGTGCGTCCCTTTTTATTTTATAAGTGTCATTCCCGCGAAAGCGGGAATCCAGACCCGATCATCACTCCGAGACTGGATTCCCGCTTTCGCGGGAATGACAATACACGAATGATTGTACTAATCACTCACTTTTTCAATTGTATAAATCCATCATGATCAAAGATACTCTCCTCAAAAGCTGCTTGCTCGATCTCAATATCTGCCAGCATTTATTCTCAAAATTCGATCCGGCGATGGCCGATTGGAGACCGCGCGAGAACATGCGCTCGACACTCGAACTCATGCAGTATCTCACATTCATCGGTGGCACGATGACGAACCATTTCGTTCATACTTCCGAAGATCGTGAAGCGGCGCGGCTGCAATATCGTGAACATTCCAAAGCCTCGAAAGCGATGACGTTCGATCAATTCCCCGAGTTTATCGAGCGCGAAAAAGAGCAACTCCATTCGGTGTACGACAACATCACCGATGCCGATCTCTCGCGGATGACATACCACCCGTTCAGCAACGAGGAATCCGCGCTCTTCGACGCGCTGCTCACGGTCACTAAATACCTCACCGCTTATCGGCATCAGCTTTTCCTCTATGCGAAAATGTGCGGCGCGCAGATCAGCACGCCGAATAACTGGTATGGGAGAGACCCTCAGCCGGCGCTGGTGAAGAAGGCGGAAGCGGTGGCATAAATTTGCGAACCAGATATTGCCGGCATTAGTTATTCATTTTGATAAATTATGGATAATTATCTGGACAACATTACTCAGAATGCTCTTTCGCTCTCGCTCCGCGAGCGTGGAATCCTGGCAACACGCCTGATCGAGAGTATGGACATGGCAGCCAATAACGAGATTCAGGACTCGTGGCTCGATGTTGCGGAAGAGAGGCTTAGGGAAATTGACGAGGGCCGTGTTGAGCCGATCAGCGAGGATGAAGTCGAGCGGCGCATTCACGCTCGTTTACCATGACCCTTGTTTATCATCCAGCCGCTGTCGAAGAATACGAAGAGGCCGTGGACTTCTACTCGGAGATCAGTCCGCAACTTGCAGCCCGCTTCATCTCGGAAATTCAAAGCCGAATCGCCCTCATCAAAGAATCGCCGGAACGTTGGAAGCGATTGAGAGGCGAAGTTCGGGCAATGCAAGCGAGAGTCTTCCCGTTTCAAGTACTCTATTGAGCCAGGGAGGATCGAATCACCGTCGTTGCGATCATGCACGAAAAACGTAAACCTGGTTATTGGGTGAGTCGATTAATGTAACGGAAACAGCACGCCCGCGGCGATTTCCCTATAAAGGTGAACGCAATATCCCGGCTGCCAGTTTACCATTTTACCAGCTAAATGGGAGAAGCTTATGAAAATGACCGTCGAATTACCCGATCACCTCATGCGCCGAATGAAAATCCGCGCTGTGCATGAGCATAAAAAATTGAAGGAGATCGTCGCGGAGCTAATTGAACAAGGTCTTCGCCGCGAAGCTTCCGCACCACGACCGCTACCAAAACCAGTGAAATTAAAAGGACGCGGCCCGCTCACAATCGAGGACATCGAAGCGGCGATAAACTGGGGAAGGGATTGATGAAACTCGTCGATACGAACATTCTCGCATACCTTCTCATCGAAGGCGATCGAAATGCGGAAGCTGTGCGCCTTCAAAAATTCGATCCAATATGGCATAGCGAGGAATTCATATTGACGGAATTTTCCAATGTTCTTGCAAGCTGCATTCGATCTCATGCCTTAACGATGAATAAGGCTCAGAACACGCTCCAGCAAGCCCAGGCCCTTATCGGAGATAACCTTCATCGAATGGATCACCGCAATGTTTTGCAAATTGCGCATCAATTTGGCGTCTCTGCTTATGATGCGCGCTATTTGGCCCTGGCGCAAGAATTGGCAATCCCGCTTGTGACCGAAGACTCTCGCCTTCGCCGCGCCGCGCCAAAATTAACGCAGTCGCTGGAGGAAGCGCTTTCGGACTTTGCCTAATGTATTGGAAACAGCACCCCCGCGGCGATGCGAATATCGCGCGAATAAACGTAGATCCCTTCATCATTATCCCAGGAATAATGATCGCTGTTAGTCAGTCCGTATGCGTATGATGCATCGAGAAAGAATTCGGCTCCATGTGGAAGTTCCCATGAAACCCCAGCACCCGCGACAAGGGAGAGATCGATTTTATTCGTGTAATCGGTGATGCTTACCGTTGTATCTATTCTATAATTAATTCCGATTCCATTCGGAATATAAGTTCCGCCCCCAGCCTGCACTGTTTCGGTATTCGAGAGCAGGTATCCGATCGACGGACCGGCGAAAAAATACGGTCTTACGGCGCTGCTGCCAAAGCTAACTTTTGCCAGGATGGGAAGTTCAATATAGCTAATCGACCAATCGGCAATTCCCTCGCTTCCGTTGTAACCGTAAGAAAATGACTTCATATTGGCCTCTGCTCCTTTCTGATCGTAAAGAAGCTGAATGCTAAGCACCCAAGAATCGCCGACGTGGTAATCTAACTGACCACCGACGAGCGGCAGCATTCGGCCCGAGATGCTTTCACCATCGGGAAGATTATCATAATGCTCATTCGCAAGGTTGACCCCACCGCGAGCGCCGATCATCATCTGCTGTGCGACCGCAATCGTGGGAACCGCAAGAAACCCGAGGAAGAAAAAGACGAGGAGTTTTTTCATTGGCGATAGAACACGCGAAGCGGTTGAAGGTTGCGCCTTGACGTGAACATTCCCTTCGGTCCAAACGTTGAAGCTCCTATGAAAAAGGCATTCCGGCATACCCCATCAGAGAAATCCGCACCGAGCCTGCATGTGCCGAAGTCGCGAAAAAAGCGAACGGCCCAAACCGTGCCGCCCATTCCAAAACGGCGAGAAGGTAAACGAACGCATCCGATTTTCCACACCGAATTTGCCGGGAAGCTGATCAAGTATGAACGTCCATTCGATCCCGTGTTTCCGACAGAGGAGCCAGAATTATGGCCAGGCGAGAAACCGAAGAACTGAAGCTTCTCGATACGCATGTCTGGCTTTGGAGCGTCGACGATAGTCCACGACTCAGCGGCCGATTCGCGGATCTGATTAGTGATAACCCTGAGAACGTCTGCGTGAGCGCCGTTTCGTGTTGGGAAATCGCGATGCTACACTCAAAAGGGCGAATTGACCTTGGCGCTCCGGTGAGTGAATGGTTTGAGAAGGTTATCGCCCAATCCGGTATTCTGGTGCTTCCCCTGACTCCCCAAATCGCTGCTGACGCGTACTCACTTCCTGGAAAATTCCATGACGATCCCGCCGACCGAATGATTGTCGCAACCGCTCGAAGCCGAGATTGTCTGCTTCTGACTGAGGATAAGAAAATTCTCGATTATCCTCATGTGAACAGTGCATAGAGAATGACGCTATGGAACTCTTACGCCGCCGCTTCCGCGCGCTCTTTCATTCCCATATTCGTTCCGGTGATCTTCACATGCGCCATCTTCGCGCCATCCATTTTGGCATTACGCATATTCGAGAGACTGAAATCGGCGTGTTCGAGATCGGCGTTCGTGAAATCGGCATTCTCCAGATTGCACATGCTGAAATTTGCGCCGGTGAGATCGCAGCCTGAAAAATTCGCGTTCGCAAGGTTCGAAGCGCGGAACACAGCGGCGAGCAATTCGTGGCCGCTGAAATCCAAGTTCGGCAAATTCACGCCGCGCAGCTTGATGCCGGGCATGGCCAGCGAGGCGAGACCCTTCGCTCCTTTGAGGTTCGAATAGCTTAGGTCGGCGGCGGCAAGGTCCGCGTTCTCGAAATTCACGCCTTCGAGATTGCACTTGCTGAGGTTCGTACCCGCAAGCTTTGCCCCGGTGAAATTGACGTTCTTGAGATTGGACATGCTCAGGTCCACGCCGCTGAAATCCTTGCCGCTTAGGTCCTGGCCTTCAAAGTTAGAGCCGCCGCCGATCCAACTGAGCGCGCCGGTAACCATATCGAGTACTTCATCAAGCATAATTGTGCTATAGAAAAATGAATGGTGTTAGTTCATCTTGAAGACGGATTCTCCGGCAGGATATTGTATTGGATCAGGTGCTTGTGACACATTAATTGGTGAGGAGGGTACATGCCATTCGCAAAATATTTTGAACGTGCGAAGTGGGCAGTTGTGTGATAAACCGCGCGTTCCGTGCCCGCCAATCGACGTTCCGAATTTGATCCGTTAGAATCGCTCCCGAAATCTCGATTCCCTCTGGCAACAACACCTCGAATGGATAACCTTTTATCTTCGACGTGATCGGACAGCAGACCATCAGGCCGCTGCGCTCATTATACGCTTTAGGAGAGAGCACAATGGCGGGCCTTCGTCCAGCTTGCTCGTGGCCCGCTTGCGGATCGAATTCGAGCCAAATGATGTCGCCGCGTTCAGGGACGTATGGATTCACCAGATTTCGTTTCCTCGCGGTTTTCCAAAATCCATCTCGCCATGAATATTATCGGCGGTAATTCGCGCGAGCAATTCCGAGAGCGACATCTTCTTTTCAACGCGACCGAGCACGATCTTCCCAGCTTCTTCCGTCACATTGACTTCACTGCCCTCCTCAATGCGAGCATCCTTTGCAATTTGTTTTGGAATTCGCACAGCAAGGCTGTTGCCCCATTTTTGAACCTGAAGTACCATGATGTATAGACAATGTAGATACCAAAATAGTTGCCTATAGGTGTTTTAAGCTGTTCTGCCATTCCGTCCTACTACTATTATTGATAGTTATCAATATCGGGTCATTTTCGCCACTTTTCGATTTGGCATGGTCCTTTTAATAATAAAAGATGCAAGTGTAAAATTAGTTTTCTAAAATTTTAAAAGATGGCACTAAAAAAGTGACTCGATTTTTTTGAATGAATTTTAGAATCTATTATTTTGATTCAAAATAGGCATAGTTAATGAAGCACAAATGCGTGTGCGTTGTAAGAGTAGTTTTCACATAATTTTTCGGGACGCGAGAAATTCCGCCGAAAGCTGAACAAATGTGTGAGCATGGTGTGACAAATTGACGGACAAAGTGCCGAAGGCACGAAGTACCAGCAGCCCAGGGGGAAGCGAAGCGGAACCCTGGGTTCGCGAGGCGTTCGGAGAGCGGAGTCCTGAAAGGACGAAGTACTCCGCCCCTCCGGGGCTTGAAAAATGTTTTTGAAATTCGCGACCCAGCATTCCGCTTCGCTCCATGCTGGGCTGCGAATACAACGCCGCAAGGCGGATAAAATAAGCAGGGAAAAATAAAACATGGAACTACAAAGAATTCTGGCGCCGAAAGCTTCTGATGAAGCCGATGCTCCGACGCCGGAAGCGTTTCTCGAGATGGTGGCTGAGGCTCGGATAGCCCTTGATGAAATATTGGCTGGGGTAGAGAAATCCTTGATAAAAATGCGCGAAAAAACCCTCGCTGAGGGTATGGCTGTGCTACACAAAGCCTATGACGATGGGGCGGTTCCGAGGCGGAAAGCACAAGATGAGTGGGCGGCTGAGGAGCGGAAAGTCTTTGAGGAGAAGTTGGCTGAGATTGAGAAAGCCTATGATAAAACGGAGAATTCAGTGATGAAAGCTGAGCGATGGAATAGCTTCGATAAGATAATGGCTGAGGCGGAGAAGGACTTTGAAAATGCGTTGGCACCGACGCGGGCAATCCTCGATGAGAGTGTGACTGAGTTGCGGGAAGCCTGTGATAAAGTAGAGGCTACGGCGCGGAAAGCCCTCAATGAGGGTGTGGCTGAGGTGCGGAATGCCTTTGATGAAACAGTGACTGATGCGCAGAAAGCCTATGACGAAGCGGATGCTCCGACACGAAAATCCCTTTATGAGAGGGTGACTAACGCACGGAATGCCTGCCTTGAGGCGATCAGGTTAAATTT
>DASRZC010000073.1:0-30661 GCA_035686785.1 Kapaibacterium sp. (SeqCode) | reverse complement strand
ATGTTCGTCTCCACGCGATTCATATCTATCTGAACATGCTTCGAGGAATCCAGAATAATCTCGGCAAATCGCCGGGCCTTCGCGTGATCTTCCGCAAGCCGTTCGCGATTATTTCGAAGCGCGAAAAGCGCGCCGGCAGCAATGATACCTGCTTGCCGCATGCCGCCACCCCAGATTTTTCGGAATCGCCGGGCGAGAGCGATCAATTCTTTCGGCCCCGCAATTGCGCTTCCGACCGGTGCGCCCAATCCTTTCGAAAAACAGACCGAGACCGTATCGAAATGATCCGCATATTCTTTCGGCCTATGACCAGAAAAGGCGCAGGCATTCCACAGCCGCGCGCCATCAAGGTGCATCGCGATTCCATTTTTCCGGGCGAGAGATTCGATTTCACGAATGCGATCGAGCGGGTAAACCGTCCCACCAGCGCGATTGTGAGTATTCTCAATCGCGATCAATCGCGTGACCGGCATGTAATACGCCTTCTCACGAATGGCCGGTTGAATATCTTCCGCGGAAAGCAGTCCCCTATCGGCCGCTTTAACCGGAGAAAGCTGCACGCGAGAGAGATAGCTCGCGGCCGTCGTCTCGTAATTGAAAATATGCGCGTCGGATTCGAGGATTACCTCATCGCCGGCCGTGGTGTGAACGGCAATCGCAAGCTGGTTCGCCATGCAGCCGGAAGGGGCATAGAGCGCAGCTTCTTTTCCGAGAATGGCGGCGGTTTCGGCTTCCAATTCGTGGACGGTTGGGTCCTCGGAAAAAACATCATCGCCAACCTGGGCCTCGGCCATAGCTTTTCGCATGGCAAGGCTGGGTTTCGTTACGGTATCAGAACGAAGGTCTATAAACTTATC
The DNA here is from genome assembly GCA_035686785.1 of Kapaibacterium sp. (SeqCode). Classification (GTDB taxonomy): domain Bacteria; phylum Bacteroidota; class Ignavibacteria; order Palsa-1295; family Palsa-1295; genus PALSA-1295. The sequence goes on along the minus strand of DASRZC010000073.1, from coordinate 29,804 downwards.
CACATTATTAAATAAATTATAAATGGCACTTGACTTTACTTTTTAAAGTTCGTATTTTTGCACCGCGATGAACCTGGATTACGCGGATTGGATGGATTTTCAGGATTACCATCGGTGAATTTAAAATTCGGATGGGATTGGAGGTAAATCGGTAATTACAAAATTGAATTCCTGGGAAAATCGTGGATTGCAGAAACAAATCCTGAGAATCCATCCAATCCGCGTAATCCAGGTTCAGGGTTCGAAACATCATGGAGCGAATAACAAATTCAAATAGCAAAAAACGAACTCCGATTCCGGCCATTGAGACTCTCGGCCTTGATCGGACGGATCTTGCGCTTTTGAAATCACTTCAGCGCCAGGGCCGAACCAAGCGCAATGAGCTAGCGGAAGAGGTCGGCCTTTCGTTGCCGGCCGTGAGCGAGCGGATGCGAAAGCTTGAAGAGCGCGGGATTTTGGAAGGCGTCTATGCCAAACTTGACCCGAAGCTGATCGGACTCGATGTTGCGGTATTCATCACGGTAACTGTCGAGTCGAGCAGCAAGTATCCGGAGTTTCTTCACGCCGCGAAGCTGCATCCCGAAGTGCTTGAAATTCATGCGATCACGGGCGATGGCTCGCATTTAGTAAAGGCGCGGACGTGGAACACTTCTACGCTCGAACGGCTGCTCAGTCAAATTCAGCAGTTTCCGGGCGTCAAGCAAACACGGACGAACGTCGTGCTTTCCACGTATAAGGAAACGATGGCGCTGCCGATAGAAGAATTAACAGAATGAGAAAAGTTTTTATTACCGTCATTGCGAGGAACGTGATTCGACCGAAGGGAGAATCACGTGACGAAGCAATCCCACTCTTGAGATTGCTTCGTCGCGTTCGGCTCCCTCCGGTCGCCGAACGCTCCTCGCAATGACAAAATAATCTTCCTATTTCCATCAAACATCACTTAACCCTTCTCTATGAATAAATCCGAAGTACTGTCGCTGGCAAAAGAACAAAAAGTCGAATTCATCAATGTCATGTTCACCGACTTGCTCGGCGTGATGAAGGCGCTCACGATTCCAGTATCGAAACTCGAAGACGCAATCGATTCGAACGTCTGGTTCGATGGCTCGTCGATCGAAGGCTTCGCGCGGATCTCCGAATCGGACATGTATCTGAAGCCCGATCTCGATACATTCACTGTGATACCGTGGTCGAAAGGTTCGCGCGCGGTCACGGCGCTCATTATCGGCGATATTTATATGCCGGATGGAACGCCCTTCGAAGGCGATCCGCGCGGAATTCTCAAGCGCCAGATCAAACGCGCCACCGATATGGGCTATACGTTCAATACCGGACCGGAACTCGAATTTTTCCTCTTCAAGCGCGGCACCGATGGCACGCTCCAGACACTACCTCACGATACGGCAGGCTACTTCGACCAGACGACCGACATTGCATCAGAGATCCGAAAGGAAATGAGCTTTGCACTTTTTGAAATGGGTATCGATGTCGAGGCACTGCACCATGAGGTCGCTATGGGACAGCATGAGATCGACTTCAAGTACGATAAAGCGCTCCGCTGTGCTGACATCGTTATCATTATGAAGTACGCACTGAAATCCATCGCGATGAAGTACGATCTGCATTGCACCTTCATGCCGAAGCCGATAGCTGGCATCAATGGCTCTGGAATGCACGTGCATCAATCACTCTTCTCGCCCGATGGCAAAAAGAATTTAATGCACGATAAAGATGGCGAATACCAGCTTTCGGCTCTTGCAAAACATTACATCGCGGGACAGCTAAAGCACATCCGCGCGATGAATGCTATTTTGAATCCGACGGTGAATTCGTACAAGCGGCTCGTCGTGGGATATGAAGCGCCGGTCTATGTGGCGTGGGGCCAGAGGAATCGCTCGGCGCTCATTCGAATTCCGCGCATCACGAAAGGCCGAGAGAAGGCGGTTCGCGCGGAGCTTCGCTGCCCCGATCCGAGCGCGAATCCGTATCTCGCCTTTGCCGTCATGCTCGCCGCCGGACTCGATGGAATCGAGAATAAGTTACCAGCGCCCGCGCCCGTCGAAGAAAATATTTTCGAGTTCACCGACGAGACGGCAGCGGCGCGTGGAATTACAACGGTCGCGAAGAGCCTGATGGAAGCATTCGACGAGCTCCAGAAGGATTCGGTTATCTCCAACGCGCTGGGAAGTTTCTGTGTAGAAAAGCTTACGGAAGCAAAGCGGGCCGAGTGGGATTCCTACCGGATGTCCGTAACGCAGTGGGAGCTGGACCGGTATCTGGAAGTGTACTGAGATTTATGGGATTTGAATGGGATTTTTGAAATGTGGGATGAGGGGATACGCACACGGGGCGTATCCCCTCTTTAATTCGCAGTCTCGGCCAGTCTTGCTTCCTCATATTTTCAGTTCTTTAGAGTTTTTTTTGCTGGTGCTGCCTTGAAGAATGATGCCGTGAAGAATGAAGAGTCCCAGCAGCGGCGTTGCATCCGTGAAATGCTCCAGCGTTTCACGATACGATCCATGCTCTTCAACAAACGCGAGAATTTGCTTGACTCTTCGCCAGCCATCCGTAACCATGCAGGCCGGTCCTCGCTTCTTCGAACGAACGATAACGCCATCGGCCACACGGGTGAAGCTCAACCCTCGCGATACACGCAGCGAGTCCAGGACCGGAAATCGCTCCCGCCGAAGGTGCTGCTGGATGCAGAGTAGCACGCCCTGCTTCACTTGCTCGACGCTAAGGGAGGGTCCGCGCGCATGCACATTTCCCCGTCGATCTTTATGAACGACGACCGCCTGCGCGCCCGCCGGGCGCCATAGCGCCGGAGCCGTCGGACCGAAGATGGAAACCGTCGGAGTCCCGACGGCGGAGGCCAAGTGTCCAACACCGGAATCGTTACCAATCAGGAGGTCCATCCGCGCGAGAACGCCGGCAACGAAATCGAGCGGGCGATCGACAATGGCCACGGCGCAACCGGTTGGGAATGAATTGCGAATCGCCGAGATAGAACTTGCTTCGGTGGAAGTTCCGAAAAAAAAGAGATGCGCGTCGAAGGACCGATGTAGCCAGGCGGAAAGCGCCATGAATTTCTCTGTTGGCCAGCGCTTTTCACGCGCGCTGCTGCCGAGATGAATCCCGACCCACGGAGTCCGATGCCCGGAAACCTCGCTACTTCGCAGCCACGCGGTAACCTGCTTGCGCAACTCCGGCGAAATTCGGAACTTCGGCTCCGCCGAGCGAGGAACAGCAAGACCCAGGACCGCGAGGCCATCGAGGAGATGCCGCGCCATCGGGCGGCGCCGAGGGCCGGGCACCGCATTCACCTGGTTCACTCCGCCGTCCCGCCGAAACATTTGCTTCATGCGGTTGCCGGGTCCAAAATATTCGATATTGAAGGCGAGATCGTACGCGCGAGCGATCTCTGCAAATTCTTCCGACGAGGTGGGGGAAAGGAACGAATCCGCGACCTCCCGGCAGAGGGTGCGATGCACGTCCTTCACCATCAAGGTAATCTCGGCCGCCGGATAATTTTTTCGGAGGGCCTGGAGCGTGGGCAACGCAATCACGATATCGCCGAGGTTATCGACCCGCCGGACGATTACCCGCTGAACGGGATTCGGCATCGGCTAATAATACAGGAAAAAGGGTTCGCTCCAGTAATACTCGCCGTAACCCCAGTAATAGTCCGAGCCACCGAAATACTCATCCCCGCTGAAATAGTCCTCCCCGCCGAAATAATAGTCATTGCCACCAAAATAGTACGCGCCGAGCGTGCCGGGTCCGGGCGGGCCGACGGAACTGCGGCACGCCAGGTCCGTCAGCGAAATCACGGAGTACGAGGCCGTGAGTGCTGCAAAGGCAACGGATTGTTTTAGGAACTTTCGCCGCGATGCGCCCACGAGCACCGATGCTTCGGCGAGCTTGGATGCTTCGGTATTCTTGCGAACTGGATGAGTCTTCGGTTTCATCTGGTTGAAAATTTGTTACGCCTTGCCCCGCATCCACAATCGATGTGGCCGGCGGCAAGGCGATCATTCTTAATTCTCAATTCTTCCTTCTTAAGTGATCTGTGGGCGCTGAGGGATTCGAACCCCCGACCTTCTCGGTGTAAACGAGACGCTCTAAACCAGCTGAGACTAAGCGCCCAAATCCTCTGATGGGCGATGCTAACAGCGGGAACGGACGAAGGGGTTCGCGTCAGAGCATGGGAATTGGGGGCGCGAAATTACTTGCCGGGCACTCCGAAGGCAGGAGAGCCGTTCTTTCTTTCCATGCAGACCTATCGCACGGAAGCCACCATTAATAACGAGGGAAAAATCATACTCTCGCTTCCCTTCAAGAAGAGCGAAAAAGTCGCCGTGGTCGTGACTCCGTTCAACGATGCACAAGAGGCCCTCGATGAAGAAGCCTGGATCCGTTTAGGCCTCGAACATTTTTTTAAGGACGACGCCGAAGGCGATACCGCGTACGATCTTCTTTGATTGAATGCTCTCATACCGTTTTGGCGATGTTGTCCCCGTAGATTTTCCGTTCGCCGACCGAACTGCGGAGAAGCGACGTCCGGGTTTAGTCCTCGCGCAAGATTCGCATGGCGATCTGCTTGTCGCTCGAATCACGAGCAAGCGTGTAGAGCTTCCGACGGACGTCACGCGTGTAGATTGGAAATTTGCCGGCCTCAATATTCCATCGAACGCCCGGCTTCTCAAATTGGCGACCACCCATGAATCCTACGTCCTGAAAAGGCTGGGTAAAGTCTCTGGGAGGGATCGGCAAGCAGCGATTAATGCGCTGCGTAAATTTCTCGATTCGGTCGAAGCGGAAATTTAATTTATCGATCCCGCACCGCTCGTTCCGTCACCGCATCCGAGACGTTATCGCCATTTTTGCCATTGATGATGACGCGGTAAAGATAGGTCCCATCGGCAACTTCGTTACCGTTATCGTCGCGGCCATCCCATTCGATCATGTTGAAGCCGGCGTGAAGATCGGTGGGGATAAGCGTCCGAATCTTACGGCCCGCGATGGTATAGACGATAATTTTCATATCCGCCGCCCCGTCGGATTTAAGGACAAAGGTAAAGTCCGTCTTATCCTTGAATGGATTGGGGTAGTTCATCACTTCCTCGATGCCATTGACGTTGCTGATGGTAAAATTCTGTTTCAGCGTATCCGTGTTGCCACTCGCGTCGGTTACGGCAGCGGTGATAACCCACTGCCCCGCCGGATATGGGGTTTTGGACTTGAATCGCAGAAATGCCTGCACCGGGCCGGAGGGAAGAGCGGAAAACTCCGGCTGCGCGAATCCAGAATAATTGTAATAGGAAATATTACTGAGGACCACATCGGTATTAAAATTTGTCAGCGTTACGGCAAGAATGGAACTATGGGACGTATCGCGCAAGAGATTCGAGCTAAGCAAATTGATTTGAATCGTCGTGTTGGCGGAGACGTATCCGCCATCAGGAATATTCCGGTCGTCGAAGAGAATTTGAATGGTGGGCTTCATCGTGTCGCGCGTGACCGTGTACGAACCGGCGATCGTATTGTTGAAGAGGAGTTGCTCGTTCTGAACTTCGTTTGGATTGACGGTTGCCGTGAGCGCGGCAGTTCCAAGCTCGTTCGTGGTTTGCACGGAATCGGAAAAAGTTACCGAAGTATGTCCGGCGAGTTGGGTAAGATAATGGATTGGCTGGATGGTATCCGTCTTCCCCTGATACTGCCGTACCAGCAGGAGTGGAATGGAATCCGCCGGCGTGCAGGTGAGCGTCGAAATTCCATAATTCGCCATCACAATGCCGCCGGAATTCGTCAGGTTCGGAATGGTCTGTATGGAATCGGCGGTAAAAATAAGTTCCGGCGCGGCATCGTACTGCAATTCGACGCCCGAAAGCGCGGGGCTTTGGGTAGCGTTCGAACTGCGAATAAAATTCATTTTTACTCCGAGCTGGTCATACACGCGCGGATCGATTTTCGAAATATCAAATGATTGGCCCTTCGACGCATCGAAGGTATCGACCACGTCGATGCCGCTCCCATCGCGCCGCGCGCCAAGCACGGTGAAGGTAATGTCGCTGCCGCTTGGAATCGGGTCGCCCGTCCATGCGAGTGTGCCATAATCTTTCGCAACAGCGGTGAAGGGGGTTTCCGCGAGGCCGGAGGCGCCGGATGTTATGACCGTGTCGAACACATGAGTTCCATGTCCCGATTGATCCGGGGCATTTCCTTCTTTTGCACTTCCCGGGGCGCTGCCCTTTACACCAATGAGAGCATAGCTGCCGTTGTAGGGCGGAGTCAATCCATTAGCGGATCCGAGCGTCTGCATTTGAGCCTTAGTGGAATCGATAAAATTCGGATAGTCCACCTGTCCCAAGGTCAGCACCGTGACTCTTCTCGAAACAGGAATTCCTTGCAGGACCGAATCGAAGACGGCCGCTGCTGAATCCTGCAAATGTTGCGCGTTCGGTCCATTCAAGAAAATCGGCCACGGCATCTCGAACTCTGCCACCTGACTAATCTGAGTGCCGTCCGGCGTCCAGATAAGAAGATCGTAACCTTCGAACCCGGCAGTTTCATATAGTTGGATACCGTTCACGTTTACCTGTGCGTAAGGAGTAAAACTCAGATGAAGATCGGAGTCATCAGGCCCATGCGAAATCGCTTCTATGTGGAGGGTGTCCTGGTTTGGAAGATAGAGAAATCCACGCGCGTTCAGCGCCAAGCCGTTGATAATCGTTGTATCTAATTGCTCGGGCGACGTGTAACTGAATTCCGAGCGCGGCGCCGATGCGGTGCTAAACGTGGCGTATTGCCAATCGGTGGCATCGCCATTGGCCCGCACCACGCGGCTGCGCCACCAATAAACGGACGACCAGGGCTTTGGCGCTGGCGGGATCGGAACATCGAACGTAACATAATACGATGCGCCTATGCTTTTTTTCTGATCCAAAAGAATGTTCGAGAATTGGTCGGTAGTATCGAGTTCCAGTTCGACCTGATCGTTCGGGCTGGTCCCGGCCGGCGTGAGCACGATAAAGTGAACGGCGCTCGTGCTAATATCACAAAACGCGCGCGAGCCTTCATAAGGATAAAACGGCGTTGTTGAAAGCCCGTTGACGCGCACTTGTATGCTCGTCGAATCGTCGGGCCGGTAGGATTCGGGGAACGTGCGGTCGGGGTCGATGACCACCGATATTTGATGTGTGCCGATGGATTGCGTGGTGAGCGGAAATCGCGCGCTGGCGATCGCGCTGGTATCTAATCGCGGCAGCGAGTCATCCACCGATAACGGCAGACCCGTTGGGCCGTTATCCGTCATGCGCACGACCACAGGCCGGTCCGCAGAATATCCATAATTGTGAATGAGAGCGCGAATGGTCATGCTGCTGTCACTCACGCTAAGGGAGGTACGCCGCACGGTGTCGCTCGCCGCATACGCATGGACTTCATTTGCATAGACCGCAAATTCCGGTTGTGGCCGCAGCACGAACCCGGTGGCGGCATCGCCCAGCATGGAAAGTTGAAGCTCCTCGTTATGGCCGTTGTAACTAAATGGAGAGGCATAGAGCTTGGCTGCCGTCAGCATTTCCAGTTCGTTCATGCTTCCGGGGCGCGTGGTATCGTGAGTGGTGTCATACGCCTGCATCCATTGAAAATATTTGTTGGTGAGAATATCATCAAGCGTTGGCTCACCAAAGCCGGTGGTGCCATACGCCTGAACCGAGCCGGCTTCGGTGGCGAGAACGTAAGACTCGTTCACTCCAACCTGGTCTGGTTCGGCAAAGGCGCCCGTCCGGCACGTGAGTGTGATGAGAAGTGGATAGAGACCTTGATTATGAAGCACGCTCGCGTCGGGGAAAAGAATATCCGAAGTGAACGTCGCGCCGTGTCCCGCAAAATACATGATCGACTGACCGGTCTGAAGCGCGTCTTCGATCTCTCCAACATGCGTGGCATCGACGCCGCTGGTGAAATCGGTTCGGTCGATGATCGTGCCCTGAATATTCGTTGGAGGAAGAATCAGCCCAAGATTCCCAGTATCGAGAGGGAAAGAGTGGGGATAGAGGTATCGCACCGCTTCCGCATGAAATTCATCGTGCTCGCTGCCTTGATTTCCACCGGCGAGAAACAGGAATCGCCGGTTCCACGCGGCGGGTGGATTGCCTTCATATTCGACCAGTTTTTGGATATAACTATCCGCATTCGTTTCGGAGGCTACCGGAATGCGGGAAATCATCATGAGCGGCTGGCTGTCCAGATTGCTATCCTCGGCAAGCGTGAAATAAACATCGCTGACCGGGTCGCCATAGGTTGGCACAAAAGAGTGTTTCGTTCTTCCAAGATTGAATTTCGGATCCCACGAGGCATCGCCAAGCAGCGTGACAAGCGAGACGGGGATGCCCGGATAATTCAAATAGGCGTAATTCAAAAATCGGCGAATGGCTGCCGGCTCGTTGCTGCCATAATCAAATGCGTTGAAAACTTCGTTCGTGGTAACGATCATCGAATGAAGTCCCAGCCCGGAACGGCTCGTGGCAAGCTCGCCCGCCGCGCGGAGAAATTCCGGGGCCGTGATGATGAGGTAATCGGCCTGGCGCTGTTGATTGGATAAAATGTTCCACCCGAGTGTTTTCGGGGTGTTCCACGGCTGGATATTATCGCACCGGAGCATCGTGCCCAGCGTGGCCGCGGCGTAAAGCGGCTGGGGCGAACCGGTCAAATCGGCAAAGATGCCGGATTGCGGAATCACTCGCGTGGTGTCCGTCAAATTATAGAGGTGCGCAGATGGGTCGGTAAGCGCAATCTGGAAAACACCAGAATTCGGAGCGGCGGAAAAAAGCCACTGCCCTTTCGCAACCGCGGTATCGATACTGGGAGCAAGCCCGCTCTCGAAACTTACTTCGTAGTAATCCAGATAAAAAATATCCGTATGCTTCACATTATCCGTGAGCGCATTCACGCGCACAATATTCGCTCCCTGGACGAGCTGTGATAAGGGAACGGACATCTTGAGTGAGTCATAGGAAAAATTATCGAAGAAACTCGGAGAGCTTAGTGCGCTATTGTTAATTTGGGCCTGGACGACATGCACCGTCGATCCCTGGATCGTTTGATCCCAGTTCATTCCCCGTAGCAGGAATTTGAAATTCGCCACTTTCCCCGCCGTATCGGCTGGCAGCTTGGCGATATAAAACGTATCGATAAAATGCGGGTTCGGAGCATTGTCGAGCAGCCCATGCAATTCATACCACTCGAACCGTTCACCAGGAACGTATTCCGTAGCCTCCTGTGTCGGGACGGTGCCGCCTTCGAAGGCATCGCCAAGATAATAATTATGGTCTTGCTCGTGATGCAGTAACACGTTCCCTGCGGATACGATGGGTGCTCCGGACGGGGCCAGCATCTTTGGCGTGTATCGCAGCGGCGAGCCGCCCGTAACGCTCGAAGCGGTGAGCCAATAGACATTCGTATCGGTCGCAACATTGTAATATTCCGGAAGCGGGCGCTCGGTATCATCCGCTTCTGCGAAGGTCACAATCGGCAGAGGGAATCCGCGTAAATGCTGGCCGTAAAATTCGATGGCCGCAATGCCGCCGCTCGAATCCGTGTCGATCCAGATTGGAACTTCCTTCCCATGATTGATGCATCGGAGATTGTGCGGTGTCCAGCCCGAAGATGCAAGCGTGAAACCCAGAGTATCGAAATTAAGCTCGCTTGCTGCCACACGATACAGCCCATCGCGCGTGACGGCAAGGCGAATATATGGCGCATTCGTGTCAATCCAGCTATAGACGCTATCGAAACTTGTCGAAGACAATGCGTGCGCGCCTTTCCCAGACAAGCGTGGCTTCGTTCGCGTAGGTCGAAGGGCAACCGCAAATTGCGCCAGATCATACGGGTTCGCAACGAGGCGAGCATTCATATCCGCAAAAACCGGATCGCGCAGGACGCCCTGCGATTGTGTTCCATTCGATGTGAATCGAATCCCGACCGAAAATTGCCGGAGGGCCTCCATTCCTTGTGGGCCATCGCTCACAAGAGGAACGCTTACCGTCACCATTCGCAGCGAACGAAATGTCTCCGGCTTCAGAATGGTTACCTTCGGCGTCGTAGCATATAACTTCGAATCATAAACCCGCTCCGCCACTCCCTTAATCTCCTGCTCGGATGGCGCAAAATGAATATTTCCTACCGGAGAAGTGCGTGTGGTTTTTACAAATGGAGTAATATTGCTCGCGCCCGCAGGAATTGCAAACGTAACGGTCAGCAGCGGGTATTCCGGTGAGCCGCCTTGTGAGGAAATCAATGTAAACCCGTTCGGCAGACTTGCGGCAAGCAAAGGCCAGGTTACATCGGAGAATGCCATTGCTGGCGGCGCATTCTTTACGGCCACCTTCGATTGCGTCACGGCTGGCTGGCCAATATCGACGGTGAGAGTAATGCTTCCGCTATTTGTGGAAACGGAGGTTTGATGCGAACGAACAATCGTCGGATGGGCACTGCCAAAGGTGAATCGCTTCACGATTGGCGATTTTGCCGTTCCTCGCCGATTTGGGAAACGCACTCGGGAAGAAACGAGGGCATGAGAAAGTTTTTTCTTGGAAGTTGCCGGTGAAATCGAATGAAATGCCGGCATTACCGCAGGTCGAAGCGGGCTTTTCACCGCACTCTTGGATACCTGAAAGCCAAATCCTCTGCTCGAAACGAGGAGCAGCGCGGCAAGCAAGATGGGGATGGTTCGGCGAAAAATCATTCTGGATAACTAAGCACAACGCTGTAAATTCGTTCAAAGTCCCGTAGGGATTAAATTTTGACCAATGCCGGATTTTCAGTCCGCCAGGGCCAATCTCCGCGAATTTTGGCCCATACAAAATAGACGACGACGCCAATCGCGATCACCGTCGTTGCCCCGACGATAAATTTAAGACCCGTGAAATAAAAAACGAATAGCCAAATGAGAATCGAAAGAATAGCGGGAATGGGAAACATCGGCATCCGATATGGCAGCGATTCGGTTCGCTTGCGGTCGCGGTGCCAGAGAATAAGGCCAACCGTTTGCCCGATAAATTGAATGAGAATACGCATGGCGAGAATGGCGCTGATAACGTCGCTCATGCGATCGAAAAAAACGCTGAATACAAATGCGAACGCTCCGAGCACGAGCAGCGAAACGTGCGGAAACTGTTTCGTGGGATGAACCCGCGCGAAGACTTTGAAAAATTCGCCGCCTTTCGCAGCCGCATACGGAATGCGCGAATAGCCCAGCATGGCCGAGAAGAGCGAGGCAGCTGCAATTATTAAAATGAGCACGGTACCAACATCCGCCGCATTACTTCCATAAATGTGTTCGAAAAACGAACTGAACACAAAATCCGAATGCCGCGCCGATTGCCAGGGAAGCGTTCCCAAAATGCTAAGCTGCATTCCGAGATAGATCACCGCGATTCCGCCGATGGAAAAGAACATGCTCCTCGGAATATTTTTTTCCGGTTCCGCAATCTCCGATCCAAGCTGGCAGACATTATAATATCCCAAATAGCTATATACCGACTTCCCCATCGCTTGCCCCAGCACGATAAAAAACACCGGCGAAAGCGACCATGCGCCAGCGGGATACGTGAAGGCGAGATGCGGATCGAAATGGGTCGCGCCGGCAAAGAGTATCCATCCGATCGTGAGGATGAGCACCGTCCAGAAGATCATCGAAATGCGGCCGGCGGTCGTAATGCGGCGATAAAGAATGATGGTTAAAATCACAACCAATGCGCCGGAAACAGCTTTGCGCCCGAGGAACGAAAGCGGCATCAGATATTCCACATGCTCCGCGAAACCAAGCGAACCGGAAGCAATGACGAGCGGCGCCTGAAAAATCGTCTGCCAGATAAACAGAAAGGAAAAAAGCTTTCCTAAACCGCGCTCGCCATAGAGATTGCGGAGAAACACAAAACTTCCACCCGCCTCCGGCCATTTCGCGCCAAGCTCGGACCAGACCATGCCATCCAACCCCGCAAGGAGCGCCCCGAGAACCCACGCGATAATACATTGCGGCCCGGACATAATGTCGATGACGAGCGCCATCGTCACGAACGGCCCGATGCCGACCATGTCGATCATGTTGATCGCCGTGGCCTCGCGCAACCCAAGCCCGCGAACGAGCGGAAGGGATGAAGGATGAGGGATGATGGATGAAGGGTTCGATCCTACACGTTCCTTCTTCATATTTCCGTCTTTACCTTTCAGGGAATTTCTGATGCGTCAAAAAATGTCATTCTGAGCGGAGCAAATCGGAGCGAAGCGTAGATTTGCGGAGTCGAAGAATCTCATGCAGGACACCGGACTGCCAAACCACACGAGATCCTTCGACTCCGTTCGTCCTCCCTTCGGTCGGACGAACTCCGTTCAGGATGACATGCTGAAGTTAGTCCCCTATTCCTCAACGTTTATTTTATTCCGGGATATGTAAGTTCGGGATAATAATTGACCGCGAGTTTATCGAAGAGCGCCTTCGCTTTCGCGCGGCCTTCGGGAGGATTGACATCGAAATAATAATACTCTTCGTAATCGCCATGATTCATCGCGAGTTGCATTGTACCCTGCGATTTATGCTCCGCAATGTCCCAGTTTACAATCATCTTGTAATTGAGCACATGGTGGAAGCCGAAGCTTTGCAGCCGATTGAACGAATACGACGGCGCGCCATCGCTGCAATGCGTTATCGGGAAGCCAGTAAGTTCGGTGAATGACGCAGGAGTTTTTCCGGAGTCGATGTCGTCGCCGCCCAGCGCGATGGGATGAGGAAAATTCGCGGGCAGACTTTTTAGGACGGTAAGCGCGAGAATTGCGGCAGCTTTGTGATGCCCGTGCGTCGATTCGACCGGAAGCAGCATAAAAACAAAATCATAATGACCACTCAGCATTATTTGCTTTAGTCGCGCTTTGACGAAAGGAATATTCCAAACGCTGTCGAGCACTTCATGCGGATCGAGCGTGTAGCGATTATCGCGCTGCTTCAAAAAATAAATGTGATGCAGCCCAATGATCTTTCCCGCACGCTCCATCTCACCCTGCCGAATCCCGGGCAGATATTTTCGCCCGATTTTTTCTTCGGTCAGCTTCTGGTGGTAAAACGGCTCGGCGAGCGTCGAGTATTTATAGCCGCCCTGGCCATCGGTTATGACGACAAGATCGACCGTGCCATGCAAGTCGTGATTGATTTTATAGACAGCGCCAACGAAGGCCGTCTCATCGTCCGGATGTGCATCGACGATGAGTACGCGCGGCCCGCCAACTTTCGCATAAAGTGAGGCGGAAATGAAAAGAAAAAATACGGCGAGAAATAGGCGGCGATTTTGCATGGATGGTTAAACAATCATTCTATCGGGAGCGGTTGCACTCCCCTACTCTTCCCGGAGCAGCGAAACCAAATCGCTCGTGACCGCGCTCGCCGTCGGAAGGCTACCGGCGCCTTTGCCATAGAGGACTTGCGGGCCGGCATGCTGCGTTTCGATTTCGAGCGCGTTGAATTCATCGCGCGTGTGGGCGAATAAGTGCGTGAGTGGGACGCGATGCGGACGGACGGTGGCTTCCACTTTTCCGGTCTCGGAATTTTGCGAAGCGGAGGCGATCAGCTTTATCGTCTCGCCATTCGTTAGCGCCATGCGGATATCTTCCGAGGTGATGCGCTCGATGCCCTCCGTAACTATTTCGTGCGGGCGGACATGCTCGCCGAAGGCATGATACGCAAGTACCGAAAGCTTCTGCGCCGCGTCCGCGCCGGAAAGATCGAGCGAAGCATCCGCTTCCAAAAATCCACGTCGCCGCGCTTCCGCGACAGCATCCGAAAAATCAACCACCCCCCGTCCCCCTCCTTGAAAAGGAGGGGGTGCATTAAGTGAATCGCTCATCATCGTCAGGATAAAATTGGTCGAGCCATTCACGATACCGCTGATTTTTCGAATGGTGTCTCGCGTCCGAAGCTCATCGAGTGCTTGAAGCACCGGCACGCTGCCGCAGACCGAGGCCGAATAAAGAAGTTCCACGCCATGCCGCTCGGCAATCGCGGAAAGCCGAGGCAGTTCATGCGCAAGCACAAGCTTGTTCGCGGTGATAACGTGCTTGCGCCCTTCTAAGGCGCGTTCGATAACGCTTGCTGCTTCATACCGGCCACCAATGAGTTCGATCACCACGTCGATCGAATCGTCTTCGAGAAGCTGGGCGGCTCGTGTAGTGATAAGCTCCGCGGGCGCGGAGGCAAGACGCGGCTTTTCCAAATCGCGTACGCAAATTCCGGCGATTTCGATTTCCGCGTTAAATTGTTTTCGGAAGGCGGCGCGCTGCTCGTGCAGCACGTTCCAAACTCCGGTTCCCACTACCCCGAACCCAAAGAGCGCGACGCGAAGCCTGCGAACTCCTTTCTCTTTATAAAGAAAAGGAGCTGGCGGTGAGGTCAAGGTGCTATTCAAACTGGTAGTCATACCGCAACCCCTTCTTCTTCTAAATCGAATGTTAATGCGCACTTCTGAGGTTCAAGTTCTTCCAGGAATGGCGCGATTATTTTCGAAAGCGCCTCGGTATCGACGAGGAACGAATCATGGCCGTGGATCGCGTGGAGCGTCCGGTAGCGGCCGTTCGGCAAGAGCGATGCGAACCGCTTGATTTCATCTGCTCCATAAAGGATATCCGACGAAATTCCAACGAAGAGCGCTTTGCATTCGATGGACATTCCCCCCTCTTGCATGGCCGAATGTCCGTCCGATAAATCATACAGCTCCATCGCGCGCGTGAGTGTAAGATAGGAGTAGGGCGAAAATCGCGCTGCGAGCTTTTCGCCCTGATGTTCGAGATAGCTCTCGACTTCGAAACTTCCATTGGCAACAACCCTTTGCCGGCCGAATCGCGCGTCGAATTCGGCGCTCGAACGGTAGCTAATCATCGCCGCTTGCCGGGCGAGTTTCATGCCATCGGCAAGTTTCGTGCGGTCTTGAAGCGTCGGATCGCTCGCGATGATTGCCTTGCGAATAAAGGAGCTAAACGCCACGCGCCATGCGGAGTACGACCCGCTCACCGCGATCGGAATGATAGCTCGAAACCTATCCGGTGCGAGCGCCGCCATTTCGAGCACGACCATTCCGCCCAGCGAACCACCAATCGCGAAATGAATTTGCGAAATGCCGAGCCGGTCGAGCAACGCGAGATTCGCGCGTGCCACATCGCGCGGCGTGATCGTTGGAAATGTTGCAAGATAGGGCCGGCCAGTTGAAGGATCATCGGATTCAGGGCCCGTCGTGCCATAGCAGCTTCCGAGCAGATTCGGCGCGATGATAAAATATTTCGATGGATCGAGAAGGAGCCCTTCGCCGACGAGACCGCTCCACCACTCATGCGCCGCGCTCGAACCCGTAAGTGCATGAAGCACAATGACGGCATTCGAACCATCCGCATTCAATGTACCATACGTATGATAGGCAATGTCGATTTCCGGCAGCGCCGCACCAGATTCGAGTTTCAGTGAATCGATTCGAATGGATTGAGGATTCTTCGTTAACATGGCGCAGCCTCCTTCGCGGGTTCCCACACGGTGATTGCGCTCAGTGCCTGATCGAGATCGGCGATCAAATCATCGACATGCTCGATGCCGATGGAGAGACGAATGAGATTCTCCGTAATGCCCGCCGCTTCGCGCAACTCTGGCGTCATCGAGGCATGGCTCATCGTGGCCGGATGCTCGATGAGCGATTCCACGCCGCCCAAAGATTCCGCGAGGGAGAAAATCTTCGTTGCGCCGAGAACATCTCTAATGTTGCCAGCTGTGAGGCGAAAACTCACAATTCCACCAAATCCCGTGAATTGCGATTTCGCAATCTCGTGTGAAGGATCGGATTCGAGTCCGGGATAATAAACTTCGCTTACTAAAGGATGGCTTAACAAGAACTCCGCAACCGCCTGGGCATTTACCGCGTGCTGCTTCATGCGAACCGACAGCGTTTTTACGCCGCGCAAGACGAGCCAGGAATCGAACGAGCCAGTCGTTGTGCCAAGCGCATTGGCAAGCCAATGGAATCGCTCGGCAAGCTCCGGCGTGCGTGAAACGACGGCGCCGCTCACTACATCCGAATGGCCGTTCAGCCATTTCGTTGTTGAATGAACGATGACGTCCGCGCCAAAATCGAACGGGCGGAAAAAGAACGGCGACATGAAGGTGTTATCGACGGCAACGAGCAAGCCATAAACTTTTGCAAGCTTTACCAGCGCCCCAACATCGACGACGCGAAGCAGCGGATTGCTCGGCGTTTCGATCCAAAGGCAGGCTGTGTTCGGCTTGATGGCGCTCCTGACCGCCACGATATTTCCGAGATCGACGAAAGAAACTTCAAGCTTGCCTTGCGATTCCAAAAGCTTGAGCAGCCGCGCCGTACCGCCGTAGCAATCGTGCGTTGCGATCACATGCGACCCAACCTTAAAGTGTGCAAGGACTGTTGTGATGGCCGCCATGCCGGTCGAAACGGCCACGGACCCAGCTCCGCCTTCTAAATCGGCGAGAACGTGTTCGAGCGTGTTCCGTGTGGGATTTCCGCTACGGGTGTAATCATAGCCTGTGGAATGGCCCGGTTCGCGGAAGCGGAAGTTAGAGGTCTGGTAAAGCGGCGTTACGATCGAGCCGTACTCGGAATCGGTATGCGTCGTGGCAAGAATGGCGCGGGTTTCTGGTTGCATGAGTGATGATATTTTTATAAAAATGTCACTCATGAGAACCGATTTTGTAGCCGTGACCTTCAGGTCACGGTGTGTTTTCGCTCCGCGACCGTGACCTGAAGGTTACGGCTACAAAAAACCGGCTATAAAATAAAAAGCCCTATTCGGAAGTGAAACCGAATAGGCCTTGCGATTATCTCCGCGGATGATATACCATCCCTCCGGAGTGCCTGCTATACGGGTTGCCGTTAGCAAGCGTCGTTTTAGCTTCGGACGATTCTATCGTCCGGTCCGCGCGATCGTTAGATCGGCGCGTCCCCTCGGCTCATCTTCCCGATGCACACCGTTAGATGTCATCAGCAGGAGTTAGCACCTCGACTTGAAATCCGCGCTGGCATGCGCCTGTGGCGGATCTCAACGGTTGCTACAGCGTCTTCGGGCCTGTTCCCTCGGCTGTTCTCGATGAGTGTCACATAAGCAAACGCACGCCGCACGTTAAAGTTTCCCGAAATTCGGAAATTGTGAAAAGCATCGACGCCATCGTATTAGGATTCGGACTTCATGATGATCTTCCACTCTTTTTCCGTTACCGGAGTGATGGAAAAACGAGAACCTTTTTGAAGGATACCCATTTTTTCAAGGCCTTTTGTCTTACGAAGTTCTGCAAGGGTGATAGGCCGTTTTAGATGCTTCATATATTTTACTTCCACGCATATCCAAATCGGATTCGCCGGGGTCGCCTTGGGATCGTAATGGCTGTCCTTCGGATCGAGCGCGGTTTCATCCGCGATCGGTCCGCTGGCTACTTCGCAGATTCCGACAATGGCGGGTTCTGCCGTGTTCGAGTGATAAAAGAAGCCTTTGTCGCCGACTTTCATTTGGTCGCGCATATAGTTGCGAACCTGATAATTTCGGACGCCAGTCCACGGCGTGGTGCCATCGCGCTTGAGATCGTCGATCGAATAGGATTCTGCATCCGTCTTAAGAAGCCAGTATTGCATAGAAGTAATGAGTTAGGAATAATGAGTAACGCGAGGAACAATCCTATTTATTCCCGCCTATAGTGATGTCGCATGTATATTCCACCTTATCGAACGCTGTTTGCATCGGGCAAACTTGCCGAGCGCGCTGAAAAGCTCGTTGCCATGCTCGCCTCGTGCAATATCTGCCCGCTTGATTGCCAGGTGAATCGCCTCGCGGGAGAAATTTCACGATGTTATTCCGCGCGCCTACCGATTGTCTCTTCGTATTGTCCCCACTTTGGCGAGGAGCCGGCGCTTGTGGGTACGCGCGGAGTTGGCAATATCTTCTTCGGCAATTGCAATTTGAAGTGCAGCTATTGCCAGAATTACGAGATCAGCCAGCGGTGGAAAGAGGAGCGAAAGAATGAGGTTACCATTCAACGGCTTGCGGAGATGATGATCGAGTTGCAGAATGTTCATGGATGTCATGCAATTGGGTTCGTTTCTCCGACGCATTTTGTGCCGCAAATGGTCGAAGGCATTCTCGAAGCTTGCAAGATGGGGTTGCACGTTCCGATTATCTATAATACGAACGCTTATGATTCGGTTGAAGTGTTGAAACTACTCGATGGCATTGTCGATATTTATTTGCCGGATATTAAATATGCGGAAGATGAAATGGGCTATCGTTATTCCGGAGTGAAAGAATACGCGCGGCATTCACGAGCCTCGCTCGCGGAGATGTACCAGCAAATGGGCAATGAACTTGTAATCGGTGAAGATGGCCTTGTAAAGCGCGGACTCATTATCCGGCATCTTGTGCTCCCGAACGACCTTGCCGGCAGCCGCGAAACACTTTCGTTCATAGCTGAGAATTTATCGAACCGAGTGACACTTTCGGTGATGTCTCAGTATTATCCGACGAATAAAGTCACTTTCGATAACGCTGAAAAATTCGAATCGCTGCAATTGCTAAACCGACGCATTCGCGAACGCGAATACGATAAAGTGCTTGACTTGCTCGACGAGTTCGGCTTCGAGCAAGGCTGGGCGCAGGAATTCGAGAGCCAGGATTATTACCGGCCAGATTTTTCGGATCGTGCAACACCGTTCAAATTGTAGGGACGTGCTGCGCCCGTCCTTCCCAATAAGAAGCCAGGACGTGCGCGGCACGTCCCTACTTTCGAATCTCTCCCGTTTCCATGCTCCAAAAGAGCAGATCGAGTTCGTCGAGCGAAATTCCTATTTGTTTGGAGAATTCTTTCCAGCGAGACTCGATGTCGAGGTAGCGATTTGTTGTAAGGCTGGTGGGTATTGTGTCGATCACTTCAAGCCGATGTAAATGCCTGAGGATGTGCCGGTCGAGGATTGCAAGGCCGCGCACGCCAATGTTGCGGAGGAAATGCGAGGTTTCTTTCATCCCTAATCCACTTACTTGTTCGAGGACGATCTCGCGCTTCGCTTCTTGAGAGAGCTTCTTGTTTATGAGGCTTGGGAGCAATCCGGCGAAGCCGTCTCGAATTGCGAGCAGCCGCTTTGCTTTCGTATTGTGGAAGCGAATATAATGCTTGGGATCGCGGAGATAGGGCATGGGATCGAATCCTCGTTCGAGGAATTTATCGCGCTCCAATTCCGCAATCGTTGCCTCGGCATTCGCGGCGCTCGATTGCGGAGTAAGAATGCAGAAGGCAAGTTCGTAAAAATAGTGCGAAGCGGGGATGTTTGCAAAATCCTGGAGGCGACGCCGAATGGCGATGCGGCGCTCTTCATAAGTGGAACACCAAGGTTCGGGAAGTTTATTGGTGGCCGGCAAGGGTGAACGCTCCTTTCCTGGTTTCGGAAATGAAGCCGTCTTTTTGCAGCATGTTTAGGACGGATAGGACGAATGGAATGAATGTGGTTTCCGAGATAGCGTAGCTTTTTTTCAAATTCGCGAGAAGAGCGCGTTTGGCGAGCGTTTCGTTTTTTGAAATTAGTTGGAGAATTCTTCCGCGCCAGATTCGGCGGGGCTGGCCGAAATAGCGTGGTTCCGAGTTTAGGCTTGGCTTTGCCAGAGGCACTTTCATTTTTTGTACTGAGGGACACATTGGACGGAGAGGACATAATTCGCACTTAGGCGCTCTTTTGGTGCAGATGGTGGCGCCTAAGTCCATCAAGGCTTCGTGCCACTCCGATGAGTGGCCTTTAGGAAGTATGGCAATATCCAAATCATAAATATCTCGCATGGGGAGTGTTGCAGCAGGGTTCGGCATTCGCTTCCAAAGCCGCGAAAGCACACGCTCGATGTTGACATCCACCACCGGCACGTCCGCGTTATGCGCAAACGCAAGCACGGCGCTGGCGGTATAGAGTCCAACTCCTGGAAGCCCCTGAAGTCCTTTCAAGTCCTTTGGAAAAATTCCCTTTGCCGCAATAGCTTTCGCCGCCAAATGTAGATTGATCGCCCGGCGATTATATCCCAGTCCATGCCAGGCGCGGATAACCTCCGGACGCGAGGCCGCCGCAAGTCTTTTCACCGTCGGAAATTTGCGAAGAAATTCCGGCAAATGTTTTTCGACTTGTTTCGCGCCAGTCTGTTGCAGCATGAATTCGCTCACGAGCACTATATACGGCGATCGTTTTAGTCCCCTCCAGATAAAGCTGCGTTGATTCGCGCGATGCCATTCGAGTAGCGTGGGAACGATGCGTCGAAATCGCTCACGGGTCGCGTGGTGAATCATGCGGGAATGCCCTCGCGCAACAATCGGTCCAAGATGCGTTTATTGCCGGATAAATGCAGGAGCGTTGGCAGCGCGGCATTGGAAATCCATTCCACGCGGTGGAACTCACGGTTCACAATCTCGCCACGCCATGCACGCACTAAAAAATAAGATATATCGTAGGTCATTCCATTCGAATAGGTATGAACTTCCGAAAACCATTCTTCCGCATCCTCGATTTCGACGCCTAACTCTTCGCGAAGCTCTCGCCGCATGGCATCCACCGCGCTTTCATTCGATTCCAATTTTCCACCTGGAAATTCCCAATGGAGGGGATAAACTTTTTTGGGTTTTCGCTCGCCCATAAGCACGCATCCATCCTTCACCAGCAGCGCCACGGCAACGCGAACAGGATCGTTCATGCGAAACTCAGCGCGTGTAACGGCTGCATCCGTGCCGCGATGCGCGCGGGAATGAGCGTTGCCGAAAGCGCGAGGACCAGCGCAATCGCGGAGACGATCGCATAGTGCTGCCACTCGATCGAAACCGGAACGGACGACATAAAATAAATATCGGAGCGCAGTTTGAAGAAATGGAAGTGCGCTTCGAGCGAACAAAGCACAAATCCCAACGCATCACCCATTAGCGTGCCGAAGATGGCGATAGTCATTCCCTGCGTGATGAAGATGCGCGCGATTTCGCCGGTGCTCGCGCCAAGCGATTTCAGGACGCCGATGGAGCGCGTTTTTTCAATCACAATCAACAGGAGCGTTGAAATAATATTGAATGCGGCGACCAGAATAATAAGCCCCAAAATTATCGGGATCGGCTTCTTTTGCAAATCGATCCACGCAAAGATCGTTGGATAAACGTCATATACGCTACGAGCGATGTAGGGATAAAACAATACGCGATTAAGTTTCGCCGCCACCGGGATGGAAGATGCGAGCGTCGGAGTGCGAACATCGTAGCCGCTCACCTGCGTGGGGCTGAATCCATTGAAGGACTGCGCGGCGCGGAGCGTCGTATAGGCGAGCATGTTATCGTATTGTGACATGCCGGTCTCGTAGGTGCCCACAATGCGGAACATCCGAAGATTGGCGAGAATATCCTCTCGCGTTCGCAGCCGCTCGTTAAAACGAATGGCGGCAATGTTTTTCCCGACGCTTGTTCGAAGTTGTTGCGCCAGTCCTTTACTGATGACGATCGGTTCGATGGAATCCGTAGCATGAAGCGCAAGAGACTCTCCGCTTTGAATCCGCTTCATTGCTAGCACGGTCGTATCTTCCGGCGGAACGCCACGAAGCTCCACCCCGGCCACGCCGCGCGGCGAACGGAGGATGGCATCGTGCTCCACATAGGGAGTGAGCTGGGAAATTTCCGGAACTTTTCGTTCCAGGAAGCGCGCGATGCCCTGATAATCCGGTAGCGGACGATTGCCGTAGGAGGAGATTTCGACGTTCGAGGTAAAGCCCAATACATTGTCTGTCAGCGTTTTTTCGAAGCCGCTCAGGATTGCGAGCGTCACCACCAGTGCGGCCGTGCCGAGCATAATTCCGCCGGCGGAAATCAGCATAATGCCCGAAACGAATCGGCGCTGAGCACGCGAACCTCCCGCCCGCTCGCGTTCGGCACGCCGCGAAAAGAGATACCGGGTCGCTATGAATCGAGAGAATCCGATAAGGCAGCGGAGAAGATTGGGTGAAAATTCTACTCTTGATCGATCGTGAGTTTCGCGTTATTGGCGGTGAACGAGCCGGTCGCGCGCACAGTATAATAGAAGCCGTCCTCGAAATTGCCGGGTACTTGCAAGGGAATATTCGAAGTCCCGACCTCTCGGAGAAATAGTGTATGTTCGCCTGCTTTCACAAGAACATATCGTGATATTTGGAGATCCTGAATTGGCACAAGGTCATGGTACACAGTATCGAGATCGAGCTCGTACTCAGGCAGAGGACCATCGGCAATCCCATCGATGCAGCGAACGTAACAATACCCGAGTGGAGGCGGCGTTAATTTCTCCGAGTCAATACTCGGCATCGGCTGCATTTGACCACCGTTCCAGAACAGCGCCCAGGTAGTTATTGTATTCCCGGGAGCGGGAATGTTCAGGGTGCTGGTCCAGGTCGAAAGAGCTGGGCTTGGGCTTGAAAGATAAAAGAGAAACGACGTATCGGTCCGGAGCGGGAGATAATTTCCACTTACCGAGTTGACCGCATAAGCGAAGTGAGAGCTATTGGCGTCGGGTGTTTTCGACAGGATAATCTCCGTCGCTACCGAATCGGGAAACATGGAAACAAAGCGAACCCACGCCTGGCGCGTCCCCAGGGTATCGCGAAGGGTATCGCGCAGGGTATCTCGGATGGTGAGTGAATCGATAACCGTCGGCCCGGTAACCGTCTTCGTGCAGGAATTAATGGTGAGAATAAAAGCAAGACCGAATGCGAATGGCCAGAGAAGGTGCAACTTCATGCCGAGACATAACACGGCATTGACAAAAAGATTTTTCTGAATTCCTGATTTTTTCTGTGACATTCCGGGGGTTTCGAGTGTCTATACTATGGAATGAAGCTGGTTTTATCATTATTTCGAGGAATTTTCGTCGCTTTCATAATGGCGTTTTCGTGCTTCTGCGCCATCCCATCTGCTTTCGGCAATGTCCGCCTCGCCTTCGATTCCACGAGCCTCGATTTTGGAAACGTCGCCGTTTCGGGCGCGAAAGACCTGACGGTCGAAGTGTGGGATACCTCATCGGCCAATATCGAAATCGATCAATTCATGCTTGGCGGATTCGATGCTGGAGATTTCACCGTGCTCTCCCCGACCACGCCATTGGTCATCAGCGCCGGCGGCATCCACACGAAGATCATCGTGCAATTCAGCCCGCAGGCGCTGGGCGCGCGCTCGGCATCGTTGCAGATCGAGACTACGGATGGGATACTGTATCTCCCGCTCACGGGCATGGGCACCGGAAAGGAATCGAGCCTTGCCTGGTCGGTCCCCAGCATGGATTTCGATACCATCACCCCCGGAAGCGAGCGCGATTCTATCGTGGAACTTTATTCCACCGGGACGGATACCGCGCTCCTTACCGTGATAGAATTAGCGTCGGCGGATACGTCCTTCACCGCACAGGTAGTGGGCAGCTCTCAGCCGCCGCTCCGATTGGCCCCCGGCGATTCCGTTGCCGTGCTGCTGGCGTTTCGTGGTTATTCCACCGGCCTGAAGGACGCTCAACTTTCGGCACTTGGGAGCATCTCCAACTCCCCTGCCTGCCTGCTCACGGGAGATGTCGAATTAGGATCCTTCGAGATTCAACCTCCTTCGCTTATTGATTTTGGCACAATGTACGCCGGACAAATCCGGGACTCCACCATTTTTCTTATTAATACCAGCCCGTTCGATTTAACAATCGTATATCTAAGCCTTTCCCCTTCCGGGGATGACTTCACGATTCTTAATCCACCTTCCGTACCGTTCACCTTAGGGGCTGGGGACACGCTCGGCATTCCAATTCGCGCAAATCCGGGACTGACCACCTCTCACGCCGCAGATTTGCAAGTCCTCTCGCCTTCCGCGGATAACCGATTTCAAAAAGCGCATCTGACCGTATCGGTAATTCCGGCTCCCATTGCCGCGCCTCTTCATCAGGAACTAACATATTATTGTGCCTCCGGCGCTTTCCTTAGCGACACCGTGCCGGTCACGAATACGGGAGGCAATGCACTCGTCATCACGGGTCTCTCTTTCGAAGACACGAATATCCGGCTGCAAACCAATCTATCCTTTCCGGACACCGTTGCCGCCGGAACCATGCAAACTCTCATTCTCGGCTTCGATCCCTCCGCCGCATCGAAGGATACGCTGGTCCTGCAATTCATCGGCGGCACTCAGGTGATGCTGGTGGATACGATCTCACTGCGCCCCTCCCTGGCTGCGGTGTCAGCCACATTGTCGATGGCCTCGGCAAGTGGAACGCGCCAGGCGATAGCGGTTGCGGCATCGGCCCCGCTTGGTGTGTTTCAGCTTGATTCGATCGTCGTTCATCTGAATATTCAGGATTCGAACGTCGCCTCGATCGATCCCGCAACGATTGCGCTTGCTCCTTCGCTTTCGAATGCCTCGATCGTTTCGGTCGTGCCAACGGCGAATGGATATGACGTAATTATTTCATCTTCTTCGCCCATTTTGCTGCCGGCCGGAAGTCCGCTGATAAACTTTGCTCTCGACCGGTTTGTCTCCGCCACCGATTCCACGAATGTTTCGGTTGCAATCGAAACGCCGGAGCGTTCAGGCTGCATCGAGTGGAGCAATGATACGATTCAGGCGGGCGGCCTCGCAGCCTGCGGCAGCAGATTGCTCCAGGAAGCTCTTTTGCAGCGCCCGCTTATCCTTTCCGCCGATCTTCGGCAAGACCCGGTGACCGGCAGCAATGCCGATCTTCGAATCGATGCGAGCCGGGAACAATACACTCGTATTACTCTTTCCAATGCCCTCGGCGAGACGATCTATCGGGATAAGCTTGACATACAATCCGGACGAAATGATTATAGCTTGCCGCTCACGAGCCTTCCTTCGGGCACCTATATCGTACGTCTTGTGCCGGAGAATGGATCGCCGCTTTCCGTGCAGTTTCTGAAGCTCCATTAAGAGTCATCGATGACACAAGATGTTCAGGAAGCCCGGCGCGAACTCCGGGCGCATGCGATGACCGCGCGCGAAGAACTGTCGCCAGAGTTTCGCCACCAATCCAGTGTAGAAATTATTGAGCGATTGAAGCACTATCTCACTGGGAAAAAATGCCAGGTGCTCCATTGTTATATCAGCTTCCGTTCCGAAGTCGAGACGCGCGAATTTATCGAGGCCGCCATCCACGACGGCACACGGATGATTGTTCCGGTTGTCGATCAGAGCGGCGCGGAAGAAACAGAGCGAACGGACCGGCTCACGCATACGGAAATCCGAGAGCTTACGGGACTTGCCAAAGGCCGGTTCGGGCTGGAGGAACCCATAGAGCGAGAGCCGTCTTCCTTGGAATCGCTCGATGCGGTTATTGTGCCGATCGTTGCCTTCGACCGGCGCGGCACGCGGCTTGGATACGGAAAAGGCTTTTACGATGTTTTCCTTCGCGAACTCCCGCGATCGGTCGAGCGCATCGGCCTGGCTTTCAGCGCGCAAGAAGTGAAACATATTCCCGCGCTGCCTCACGATGAGCCGCTCGACACGATCATCACGGAGCGCGAAATTATTCACGCGACAGAACCATGATAACGCTCACCCGTCCTCGCTCGGGACGCATGATTGCCGGAGTAGCGATAGGCGTTGCCGAATGTTACCGGTTGCCCGTCACGCTTGTGAGGGTATTTTTTATCGTAACGGTGCTTGTCTCGCCAATCATTGTCCTGCTCTATTTATTGCTTGCGATCTCGATGCCGGACGAGGAAAATATTGCAAGCCTGCTTCGCATGGTTCAGCCGGAATCGGAGCTTCCGCCGCGCGAGCGGTTCGAGCGGTTTTCGAAGCGGCTCCTGCAGCGCCTGGTCCATCCCCGCTCCGCGCATGTAGTGCCGGCGACGGTTCTTGCGGTCGCACTCTTGTTTTTCGCCGCGATTCTCGAACTCCCGCGCGCCGAAGGCGATAGTTTTTACTGGCTCCATCCGTTTCTGACCACGCTTTATACCAGCGTGTCAAGGTTCGGTGCGGAACTTTATTATCTCGTTGCGGCTGCATTATTTCTGTTCGGATGGAAGCGCCGCGAAGCGAATGATATAGTATTTCAAATGCGTCCCCGCTCACGCTTCGCGCTCGATGCCAGCCCGGCAAAAATGATCGGCGGCGTGGCGTCCGGGCTTTCGCGCGTGATCGGCCTGGATGCCGCGTATATTCGTGTGATCCTGATTATTCTAAATTTCCTGACGCTCGGCCTCGTCGGAGCCGGATACCTTCTGGTATGGTTTCTCGAACGGTCGAAAATAAATCGAACGATCGAAGCGGATGAAGCCGATTCCGTTCCCACGGCGGCGGCTGGTTCGGAGACAGTACCGCGGATATATCGTTCCATGGCGCGCGCGTCGTTCCGCGTGGCGATAGCCATTTTACTACTACTGCTTGCAGCCATCCATCTGGCGACGGAGTTCCGCATCTTCTTTTTTAACGAGCCGTTCGCGCAGGGGATCGTGATGGGGCTGATCGGGATTGGAATGGTGTGGTACGGACTCGATCATCGCACGGGAACTCCGATGTGGCTGCTGGCCGGCGCGTCGATTTTCTTTGCCGGCATCTATTTCTTTGCTTCGGCGATTGGAAATATTCAGATTGCTTCCGTCGAACGGTTCGAGATTGTGGAAATGATCGGCGCGATCTCGCTCGCGTATGCCGGGGTGGTCGCACTGCGCGCCCAAGCGCGAACATTAATGTTGTGGCTCGCGCTCATCGTTGCGATATCCGTGGCAATGATTATTTTCCATATTCTACCGCTCTCCTATCTCACGGCACTCGTCCGCTTCTACGATTTCTTTTATCCTATCATTTTCGCGGGGCTTGGGTTGTGGATTGCCTTCGAGCGGTAGCGTGGGAAAGCCTCACCCCCAACCCCCTCTCCCTGCTGGGCGAGGGGGCTTATGACTATCCCAAAAACTTATTCTGCTCTTTTTGCAATTCTTTGATGAGATATTTGAGCCGCGGATTATGGGAACCCTGCGCGAGCGGAAAATAATGCTCCGTCGTCTGCATAATATATTTGATGGGATTTTTCTTTACATTGAATTCGAGGCAGCGGTAGGTATCGAGCCGGTCGGCGAGCTTCAGCATTCGAGCGTCCTCGCTGGCGGCCAGCAGCTTTTCGATATATTCTTTCTCTACCCACTCCTTCATTGGCCCTTCGGCCTTGATGTCCTTCGTCAGCTTTTGCACGAGATAGCTGGTGTAGGAACCAAAATTCAGATCGAGAATTTCCGGCGTGAGCACGTGGGAATCTTCGAGCGTGTCATGCAGGAGCGCGGCGCAGAGGATATTGGTGTCTAACTGATTTAGCTCGATGAGCATGATTTTCGCAACCCGGCTCGGATGCCAGAAATAGGGCGTGCCATCCAGCCGCTTTTGGAACTCATGGACGCTCTCGGCCATGTCATACGCATCGAGCACCTTGTTGACGGCGAGCGCATCGACATTCCGCTCGCGCAGGAGCCGCTCCAGCTCGTCGCGAGAGAGAAAAGTCTCGTTATATTTTGAAGTCGGTAATTCCATAAAAACACCCCCGCCTTTTCAAGGCGGGGGAAGGGGGGTGGTTTGGATTTTTTTTTCGCACCTCCGAGATAACCACCCCCTGCCCCCGCCTTGAAAAGGCGGGGGTTCTATACTAAACATTGAATCTAAAATGCATCACGTCCCCATCCTCAACAATATATTCTCGCCCTTCGCTTCGCAATAATCCTGCGTCGCGGACGGCGGCCTCGGACTTCAGCCGAATAAAATCGCTAAATTTCATCACTTCGGCGCGAATAAATCCTTTTTCGAAATCGGTATGAATGACGGCCGCGGCTTCCGGCGCTTTCGCGCCTTTGCGAACCGTCCATGCGCGGACTTCCTTCGGCCCCGCAGTGAAATATGTTTGGAGTCCCAGCAAATCATACGCCGCGCGGACGACGGCGTTCAGTCCCGGTTCTTTCAATCCCAGTTCGCGAAGGAATTCGGCGCGCTCCGCTTCGGGCACATCCACCAGTTCCATTTCGATTTTCGCGCAGATCGGTACGCAGCGCGCGCCTTCTTTTTCCGCGATGGCGCGAACCAAATCGATGTAGGCATTACCGTGCGTGACGCCGCGCTCGTCAGTGTTCGCTACATAGAGCACGGGCTTCGCCGTGAGCAGGTGCATCTCGCGAAGCCAGTCTTCTTCCTCTTCATTCGCTCGTGGAAAATAGCGGGCGAGCCGGCCTTTTGCAAGATGCTCCCGCAGGCGAGCATAAAAATCCGCTTCGGCGCGCGCCTTCAGGTCGCCGGTTTTGCCTTTGCGCTGGGCGGCGTCCTGCTTTTTGTCGAGCGTCTCTAAATCTTTCAGGATCAGCTCCGTCTCCACGACTTCAATATCGCGCTTCGGATCGATCGAGTTATCGACGTGAATTACATTCGGATCGTCGAAGGCGCGGACGACATGCGCGATCGCATCGACATCCCGGATATGCGCGAGAAATTGATTCCCAAGTCCCTCGCCCTGCGCCGCGCCTTTGACCAAGCCCGCAATATCGACGAACTCGATCGTCGCCGGAACTTCCCGCGCCGGATTTACGAGCGTGGTGAGCTGCGTGATACGGTCATCCGGCACCGGGACGACGCCGGTATTCGGCTCGATCGTGCAAAATGGATAATTCTCCGCCGCCGCCTGCGAGCTGGCGGTGATAGCATTAAACAGCGTCGATTTCCCGACGTTTGGCAAGCCTACAATTCCA
Organism: Kapaibacterium sp. (SeqCode); assembly: GCA_035686785.1. Classification (GTDB taxonomy): domain Bacteria; phylum Bacteroidota; class Ignavibacteria; order Palsa-1295; family Palsa-1295; genus PALSA-1295. The sequence continues at coordinate 1,007 of DASRZC010000073.1, read as the reverse complement.
CATCTTATTCCCACGCCGCACACTACGCAATCCGCGCCGGCATAGTGCCCGCGAAGTTTTTGCCGGCACCCTCGTTTTGTTCGTATAGTGCAGCCTAAATGATAGGCACCTTCTCGCTTCCAATATCATTAATCCCCCGGAAATCTCATAAATTCGAGACATGAACAAACTCTATTTCGGCGACAACCTCGATATTCTCCGCGAGCACATTGCGGATGAATCGGTCGACCTCATTTATCTCGACCCGCCGTTTAATTCCAAGCGCGATTATTCCGTGCTCTTCAAAACGCCGAAGGGACACGAATCCGACGCGCAGATAACCGCCTTCGAGGACTCCTGGCATTGGGGAGAGCAGGCCGAGCGCGAGTTCAACGAACTCCTCCATGCGCCAAATACCGACGTGGCAGAGATGATGCTCGCCTTGCGAAAGTTCCTGAAGGAGAACGACATGATGGCCTATCTCACCATGATGGCCAACCGCCTCCTCGAACTCCACCGCGTGCTCAAACCCACCGGCTCCCTCTATCTCCATTGCGATCCCACCGCAAGCCATTATTTGTGAGATTGATTACACTAAGATTACGTTGAATCCGTATGACTACCAAAACAGCTTCGAAACGCACTTCTATCCAGAGTGAGGGACTATTCGATCAGGCCGCTTCAGAGACGCGGACAGGTGGCGAATCAACCTTCGGTGGAAACATGACAATGGCAGTTCATCGTTGGTTTAGATATTCCGCCGGCTTTTCCGCACCATGGGCTCAGTCTGAAATTTCGAGGCAACGTTCACTCGGACGCACAAAAGTTCTGGACCCTTTCGCAGGTTCTGGAACCTCTCTGATCGCCGCTCAGAATGCTCACGTTAATTCGATTGGATACGAATCTCATCCCTTTGTGGCTAGAATTGCGAAAGCAAAGCTACTCTGGTCAAGTGACATCACCGATTTTGCAGAGCTTGGGAAGGATGTGCTCAATCGTGCAAAAGCTATCTCAATCCAAAGATTCAC
>DASRZC010000072.1:0-27508 GCA_035686785.1 Kapaibacterium sp. (SeqCode) | reverse complement strand
CCGACCTACGCGAAAACAAATTTCAAAAAATCTTTCGAAACCGCTTGACTTTTGGTTTTGTAGTGCGTATATTCGTTGGGGTCTTTGATAGGCACCCTTCGACGGGCTCAGGGCAGGCTCCATTTGCCTATTGAATAACAGCCCATTTGCTCATTGAAAACTGAAATGGAAATTGGCGAATTTGACGCAGAAGAACGTCTTTTCATGAAAAACAAATGCGTTTGCGCGAACTTTGATGCTAATTCATTAAATGACAATTCAAAAAACAAAAAAGCACCAATTTCCAGAGGAATGCCCAAAATGAAAATTAAACGTATCCAGCCAAAATTCATATTACTGATTTCGAAAAGACACAGTGGCGAAAATAGACTGAAAAAGACACAATTAATGAAGCACAAACGCGTGCGCGCGATTTGCGACTAAAGAAATCGTGTTTTGGGCACCTATTTTCGAGAAGAATCCTTCCTACAGCCCAATTTCGTAATTCGTAATTTAATTGATAGCTCTCGAACATCTCAGTATGCAGTTCGGCGGAAAATTTCTTTTCCGCGATGTAACAGCGACCATTCGCCCCGGCGACCGCATGGGCCTTGTCGGCCCGAACGGCGCTGGAAAAACGACGCTGCTACGCATCATTGCCGGAGTTTATGAGGCAGAAGCCGGCGGCGTAAATATGCCGACCGGGTACGAAATCGGTTATTTGCCGCAAGAACCAACGCTCGATAACGCCGCACAGGCGCGAACGCTCATCGCCGAGGCAATGCGCGCTCGCGAAGACCTGATCGAGACCGAAGAAGCTCTCGCCGAAGTTCAACTCGAGATGGAGGATCCATCGCAGGATCACGCAAGTGAAGCGTATCTCAAAGTTATCGAGCGTTTCGGAACTTTGCACCATCAGTTCGAAGACCTTGGTGGATTCGAACTCGAAAGCGATGCAAAGAAAATTCTTGCCGGTCTTGGATTTCGCGAAAACGATTTTACAAAGATCTTATCGACCTTCTCCGGTGGTTGGCAAATGCGCCTGATGCTCGCGAAGCTTCTCATTGCCCGCAACGACGCGCTGTTGCTCGATGAACCGACGAACCACCTCGATCTGGAAAGCATGCTGTGGCTGGAGAACTTTCTCAAAGCATTCGAAGGCACGATCATCATGGTTTCGCACGATCGAGCATTCCTTAATCTTGTTTGCAATCGGACGGCGGAGATCGAGAATGGGAAGATAGAAGTCTATCCCGGTAATTACGAATACTACGAGCGCACAAAGGCTGAACGCGAAGCACAGCTTATGGCAGCCAGCGCCAATATAGAAGCACGGCGCAAAGAATTAGAAAGTTTCGTAGCGCGGTTCCGCTACAGCGCAACGAAAGCGCGGCAGGCGCAGTCGCGTGTTAAGATGCTTGAGCGCATGGAGCGTATCGAACTTTCTTCGCATGGCAAATCGGTGCATTTTAGCTTCCCGCCTGCGACACCATCCGGACGAATGGTCTTCGAGATCGAAGGCGGCGCGAAATCCTACGACGGCATTCGTGATATTTTTAGTGGAGTTGACTTGCGCATCGAGCGTGGCGATCGCATCGCTTTTCTCGGACGAAATGGCGAAGGTAAGACGACAATGGGTAAGATCCTCACCGGACAGGAGCTGCTCACTGGCGGGCGCTTGGAACTTGGCCACAATGTCAGCATCGGCTATTACGCGCAGCATCAAGCCGAAGCGCTGAAGCCAGATTTGACCGTGCTCGAAACGCTCGAATCTGTCACGCGCGCGCAATTTTTTCACGATCAAGGCTCAACTCAGGCGGCGGGTTGGGGAAAACCCAGCGGGAACTCCGCGCCACGAGGACAAGCACAAATTCGAACGCTGCTCGGAGCATTCCTCTTTCGCGGCGACGATGTTTTTAAGCCGGTTCGCGTGCTTTCCGGCGGCGAAAAATCCCGGCTGGCGCTTGCGAAGATGCTGCTCGAGCCTGTCAACACGCTCATCCTCGACGAGCCGACAAATCACCTCGATACACAATCGAAGGAAGTCGTGAAGGAAGCACTGCTTCAATTCGATGGAACGATCATCGTCATCTCGCATGATCGCGATTTTTTGGAAGACCTGACCGACCGTCTCCTCACCTTTCAAGATGGATATGTAAAGGAATACACAAACTCGCTCGAAACGTATCTTCTGGAACTTCGAGAACGTGAACTGAAAGGCATTAAGCAAAAGAAGCAGCAGCGCAACATACAAGCAGAAACGCCTGCTCCGCGCGTATCGTCCAACGGGTCCACTCCCTCAGACGAAAATCGCAAACGCATCGAGGCCGAAAAGCGCCACCAGAAATCCCAGCGAGAGAAACCGCTTCGAACTAAAATCGTCCAGATCGAAAAGCGAATCGAATCATTGGAAAAAGAAAAGATGAAGATCGAAGACGCGATGTACGAACCCAATTATTATTCCGATACCGCACGAGTAAAGACAAATGCAGACCGCCTCGCCACCATCAAAGTTGAACTCGATAAGCTCGTTTATGATTGGGCCGCGAGAAGCGAGGAGTTGGCAAAACTTGTCTAAGGCTTATCTCCGCGCATCCCTTGAATCCGCGCTCCAGAATAATTTTATTCGTAGCAGATCGAAGAACGAGCGTTCTTTTCGGCGCAGCAGGTTGAGCCGGCGCGGCGCGGCGCGAACAATTACTTCCGCGGGCGTTGAGACGACTATTTGCTCCTGTCCATCTGCGACCACGAGCACCTGCCGAGTCTCTTCTTCGCGCGCACGAACGCGAACCGTTGCGCCTTCGGGAACGATAACGGGCCGAACATTCAGCGAGTGTGGGGCGATGGGTGTGATCAGCATTACGGGGCTGTTTGGCTCGACGATTGGGCCACCTGCGCTCACGGCGTAGCCCGTCGAGCCGGTTGGCGTCGCGATCATTATTCCATCGGCGCGAAGGACGCCAAGCAGCGCATCATCTACATATACTTCGAGCGTCAGCATTCGCGTCGAACCGTAGTTATCAATCACCACTTCGTTCAGCGCATCGAGTGAAAGCTCTTTCGAGGATGTTCCGACTCTCGTTGGATCGAGGTTATCCTGCTTTACCAGCATCGGTTCAGCGGAGTCATTTCGCAGGCTCGCGTTCAGCATGAGCCGTTCCTCGCCGACGAGCGAACCATCGGCCAGCTCATCGAAAAGCGAGTCGATCTCTTCCGGCGGATGCTCCGAAAGAAATCCGAGCTTGCCCGCGTTGACGCCAATGAGTTGTGCCTGAGGATTTGCGTGAGCAATCGCGCGCGCGGCGAGTAGCATTGTTCCATCGCCGCCAATCGAGACGATCACATCGCTCGCCTTTGCCAGCGCCAGGAGCGAAGGCGCGACTTCACATTCCTTCGGGCATTCGAAGGACGCCATTTTCTCCGACAGCACGAGCTTCGCATTCGGAAACGTGGAAGAAAGCTTTGCGAGCACACGCGAGAGCGTCGCGCGGACAAGCGCGGGATTCTCGTGTCCAATGATACCGATGGTATTCAAAATGAACAGCCTCTAACAGGAACGACGAGAGGCCAGTGCCGATTGGCAAACTGTGCTCGACATTCTCCATTTGCAATTTGCTGAAAGAAATTTCGTGAAAAGCGGAACTATCGCTATTAAGACTTAGTCTTAGTAAGAGACTTTAGATAGCAATTCAGCGTGGAGCATACAATAGCATTCAAATCCCCTAATCTGCCGGTTGCGGAGGCACTCACTCTGCCATCTCCCCAAAAGAAAGGATTCCGATTGGGCCGCTTCGGATTGCTGCTTGCCGTAATCGGGCCGGGCCTCATGGTCATGCTTGCCGATACGGACGCCGGCAGCATCATCACCGCCGCGCAATCGGGCGCGCAGTGGGGCTTTACGATGATAATGCCCCAATTGCTCCTTATTCCGATTCTTTACATCGTTCAGGAAATCACGGTGCGGCTCGGCCTTGTAACCGGCAAAGGCCACGGCGAACTTATTCGCGAGCATTTCGGCATGGGATGGGCCATGGTTTCCGTTGTTACACTTTTTGTTGCTTGTGTCGGCGCGCTCGTTACGGAATTCGCCGGTATTGCCGGCGTGGCCGAAATGTTCCACATTCCAATTTGGGCGAGCGTTCCAGCCGTCACGGTATTGCTGGTAATGGTGGGCCTCAGTGGCAGTTACCGGCGAGTGGAAAAAATTGGTCTTGCGGTCGGCTTTCTTGAAGTGCTCTTTATCGTCGCAGCCATCATCGCCAAGCCGGACCTCTCGGAGATGGCGCATGGCATGGCGAGCTTTCCCTTCCGGCAGGGTAACTATATGTACCTGCTAGCCGCGAATGTCGGCGCTGTCATCATGCCATGGATGGTCTTTTATCAGCAAGGCGCGGTAATCAATAAACGATTGAGCCGCAAGCACCTGAAGCTCCAGCGATGGGATACGAAGGTCGGCGCGGTCGTGACGCAACTCATAATGATCGCCGTCGTTATCGCGACCGCGGTCGGAATCCATTCCACGAATCCGAACGCCGTGCTGAATACGGTGCAGGATGTCAGCCGCGCCCTCACGCCGGTTCTCGGCCAAACGAGCGCCGTCATCCTCTTCGGTTTAGGCATGGCCGGCGCCGCCTTCCTCGCCGCGATCGTCGTCTCGCTTGCCGGCGCATGGGGCCTCAGCGAAGCCCTCGGCATGAAGCATAGCCTCGATCTGCCATTCAAAAAAGCCAAGGGATTTTACAGCGTCTATACCCTCGCCCATATTGGAGGCGCCGTGATTGTCCTGCTCGGCCTGCCGCTTGTCAGCCTGATGATCAATGTCGAAGTGATGAACGCTGTGCTCCTGCCCATCGTCCTTGGCTTTCTGATTCTTCTCGAACGCAAAGCCTTACCCAAGGCATATCGAATGAATGGCGCTCGCAAACACATTGCCTGGTCGCTCACTGGAATTACGATCCTCTTCGGATTATACACTGCCGGCGTTACGCTGATAGACGCTATAAAGTGAGTTCCCTCAGTGGTCGTGATGCCACGAAGACTTCCATTCTTCTTTCTTTTGCTTCCAGTCTTCCTTGGCTTGTTGGCGTTCCTCCGGTGTCATCTGCTGCCATTTCTGCCACCACTGGCCGCCCCAGGGTCCACACATATTACTATTACCCGGGCCTTGCATCGCATCGTCGAATTTCCATCCCCGCTTGCGCCACATCCAGGGCGGACCCCATTTTTTCCAATGCCATATTCCGTGCATCAATCCATGGCGTCCGCGAATTCCTACAAGCACGCGTGTCAGGACAAGCATCCCAACCGCTTGCCAATAGTCAAGTACAGGGCCATGGAACAGCACTGGAATGAGCGCATTCCAGAGCAGCATCACGATCAGCCCCAATATAAAAATTGCGATTATAAACATAGTTCTTACATCCTTTCCTCTCATCTAAACTTATTGGAAGCTCAACGAATTTTATCGTGTCCAATAAGTTCAATGCGTCCACTTCGCCCTACTATCTTTTACCGAAGATGCTTCATCCGTTTCCGAAGCGCCAGCACTGCGTAGCGTTTCCGAGCCAGCAGCGTGTTCAGGTTTTCGCCGGTCATTTCGACGATCTCGTTGAACGAGAAGCCTTCGAGTTCGTGCATGACAAACACCTCGCGCTGCTTCTCGGGAAGCTCGGCGAGCGCATCCATCATCGTGAACCAGATTTCCTGCCGCGCAAGCTCGGTCTCGCCGTTCATGCTTTCGGCGATGGCCGTTTGCTCGATGGCTTCGGTCATCGCCTCCGGCTTTCGCTTCCGGTACCAATCGATGACTCGGTTGCGCGCCGCATGATACAGCCACGCGCCTAAGTCCTCGATCACTTCGGAAGCATCGACCGCCCGAACGAGCTGATAAAACACGTCCTGCACGATGTCCTCCGCGATATCCAGATCGCGGACTTTCGAGCGGACGAATTTCAGCACGCTATCCCGCCGCTCTGCCAGGATCGCTCCTGTCAGCGGCGACGCGAGATCGTTCACGGTTAGTGCTGCGGCCATCTTCGGCTTCATAGACGAATCGAGGTGAGGATTATTGTATGGTAATAGGGCGATGCCGTGGATGGGTTGAATTATGTTTTGAAAGTCCCCGATTATAAGATTTTCGAGCCAAAATGTTTCCCGACCCGTTCGGATATTTCTTTGAAAAGCAAGCCGAAACAAGCCTCGAAAATTCAGGCGCGCGTTTGTGCTTCATTAACTCTGGCTTTTTTGAGCTGTTTTAGCTAATTATGAATTTTTTATTCATAATTCCTCTGCTTTTTTTCCTTATCCCGCAGCCTCCCCTTTTCATACTTCATAATTCATACTTCATAATTGCCCAATAGAGCCTGTCCTGAACCTGTCGAAGGGTGCTCATCATAGTCCCTGCTAATATAAACACTATAAAAGCAAATGTCAAGCGGTTCCGAAAGATTTTTTGAAATTTATTTCTATTCTCCCCTCCCGCACCAGCGGGAGGGGCCGGGGGAGGGCGTGTCGTTTATTCAAACGCATTGGGTACACTACACACCCTCCCCTAACCCCTCCCGCGTGCGGGAGGGGAACAACAATGCTCGTTCCTGATCGCCGCGCAGGCGCAGAAAATTCCCGCCGACTCCGCGCGCGTCGAACGGAAGACGGAGGACACGGTCTATATCACAAGGCGAGGAACAAAATATCACCGCGCCGGCTGCCGCTTCCTTTCCAAAAGCGCCATACCCCTCCCGCTCTCCGTTGCGAAAAAATATTACCACCCCTGCAAAGTCTGCAAGCCGCCGGAGTAATTATACTTAATGCGGCGGACGATGGCGAATATGCGTTGCTTACGGAATTTGTGAGGAGTTGAAAATTCTTCGGTCAAACGGTGCGTATGGGAAATTGGGTGGAATAAAATGCACAATCAAACGTTAAAGTAAACATGGAAGGTAAACCACCAGGGCGGCTTCTCTTCAAATTCCGTGAGTTCGACCGAAATGGTTACGGGCATAAAATGCTCGCCGACAATGAATTGTATTTTCCAAGCCCTCTTACGTTTAATGATCCCTATGATTGTGCTATTCCCATCTTATATTATAGCGGAGCAGCAAAACCAGAGGTGTTAGAATATTTTAGGGATGCAGCCAAAAATGACCTCAATTTTCAGCCTGGCCCAGAGGCAACTGAAAGGGCATTTCGAAATTTCGCTCGGAGAATCCCAAATGATCGAGCCGCTGCGCAAAAGAAAGATCTAAAGCGAACCAGACATGTAGCTTCGAAGATGGGAATACAGTGCTTCTGCCCCTACGAAGACAACAGGCTTATGTGGGCCCACTATTCAAAGAATCATACTGGCTTTGCCATTGGCTACAAAGCAATTCCGCTCTATTTTGCTGTTTTAAAAGAATGCCGCGGAGCATATGGAGTTTGCGTTGAATACCAGGATAACTACCCTGAAATTATTCCTTACAGAATTAAGCTTAGCAAAGATGATAGCGAGTGGGGAAGAGCCTTCGTGGTTAAGCATTCACACTGGGAATACGAGAAGGAATATCGCTTTATATGGCCCGATGGCGCTAAAAGCAAGATTATAGTTCCACTCAATGTATTCGACAGGGTGATAGTTGGTATGCGAACGCCGAATCAAGACATCCGACGTTTGGTGACCATCCTTAAAGATCGAGGGGATAACCTTCCACTATACCGTGCAAAGCAAATCTTCCTCAGCTACGATATAGAATTCGAACAATTAGATTACTGAACTGCGATGAATTCAGTTAATCTCAAAATCCGAATAATCTGAGGATTGCTCTGGGTACTTCAGGATCTGGACACGCTTGAATCCAATTGCTAAAATATTCCGCTTCATTGGCTGCGGCGTTCTTTGACCAATTTAGGCGAGCCAAGGCTTCTCTCCCTGTGACGCTTGCCACAATAGGTAAAAGTGAAGACTCAACAATCGTGTAATTAACTAGAGCATACCTGTTGACCCAAATTCTAAGCTCTTGTATTTTCGCTGTGACTAAGGATGACAGGAACGGATTCGTCCCGGTCTCTGATCGATCCATTTGGTTTCGATGTTGCCACAAGTAGTTTGAAAAAGTACCTCTCTGCATTCCGGATATATTGTTGAGCGCAGGAAATTTGTCCAAGGCGCTCTCCATTTCCTGCAAGCAAAATCTGGAAAAGATGTCACAAAACGTTTCCTCGAACCATGCCGCCTCCCGTAGTGGCAAAAATCTAGAATTCATTAGGATATGACCGTATTCGTGACCCAATTCGAAAATAAATTTACCCCACTGGCCTGCTTCACCCTCGAACGAGGTGACTATCCTATCTTCCGATGGGAGGTACTTTGTAACAGGTCCACCCTCTCCCCATGCGCTGCTCCAGTCGATGACGATCGGGAATTGTAGGGTCAACGGACATTGCATATTTAAGAAAATTGTATGAAAGGCAGCTTTTGCAACGGCCTGAACTTCGAGTGACGTTACATCCTTCCAAGCCCGAGAACCTTCTACACTAATCAGGTTTATGTTCTCCATAACCTGCTTGGGATTTTCGCGTGACGTAGTTACGTATTTTCCTAACCATTCTCCTTTGGAAACAACTTTCGGTTGCGAATGTGAACGCATATTACTCTCAAGTTGAGTTAGGTTATCATAATGTTGTTGTACGAAGCCCTGAACAACCTTGGCTTTCAGTGCTGCAACCGGTGAAGCAATGTCAATAAAATGAAGATTATCCTCGATTGAAAGGAGATCAGTGATTAACGTTCGCTCAGAAGCTTCTGTGTTATGGCTCATGGGGTGTTTGGAGCCGACGGAAATAACTTTCTCATCTACGATTACTCGAGGATTTACCGCAATACATTTTTCGTTTTCAACAGCATCAACAACTGCAGGTCCAAAAACAAATTGGTCGGAATGTACAATGTCTCCAAATACTACCGAGCCTCTACATGCAACATTGAGTTCCAGCAATTCTAATAAGAAACTCTGAATGTAATTAAGATTATGATAAACTTGCCCAGGCTCAGTTGGATCGAAACTGATAATCACACAATCCGAGAATTGTGTCGTCATGGGAGGCTTGATTAATCCATCAAATTGCGCTGAAGCGGCAGACGCACCTCTCTTAAATGTATCCAATAAATCAACAATACGTGAAATTTCTGAAATATTATAAAACCCTTCTGGAGTAATGGAATTTCTTACTCTCTCGGAAAAACCAAGAAGGTCGATGAACGCAACGGCTCTTTTCTCATAACTATAATGCATATCAGTATAGGTTGTGGCTGTACTTACAAATTAGCCTAACACCCACTCTATCCATTGTGGGTTCCGTGCATTCATAAACGGTCTCGTTTATGAATCCTCCTGCAATGGTAGCCCGCGCCACCACATGCGGCACCCGCTCCAACCTCCGATCGAAATCGAGCGCATACCGATTGCCGTTACTCATTTCGTGAACCATGCGGTTGCGTGGCATCGTGCGTAGTCCGGGCGAGGTAGAACTTCCCGCCGTTTTCGAGCCAAAATGTTTCCAGACGTCCCGCCTTTTTCCCAAGTGTCTTTGTCATAAGTTACCATACGAAATAGCTGCTTCGGCATAACGCTATTGGTAACTCTTACAGCGGTATATTCCCATGCTTCTTCCACGGATTCGTATCCTGCTTTGCCGCAAGCATTTTTAGGGCGCGAACGAGGCGGATGCGGGTTTCCGAAGGTTCGATCACATCGTCGATATAGCCGCGCTCGGCGGCGATGAAGGGATTGGCGAAGCGTTCGCGGTATTCCGCAGTCAACTCTTCCTCTCTGGCAGTTTTATCTCCTGCTTCGGCAATTTCTTTTTTGAAGATAATTTCGACGGCGCCTTTCGGTCCCATCACGGCAATCTCCGCGCTCGGCCAGGCGTAGTTCACATCGCCGCGAATGTGCTTGGAGTTCATCACGTCGTATGCGCCGCCATAAGCTTTGCGCGTGATGACGGTCACTTTGGGAACCGTTGCTTCGGCGAAGGCATAGAGCAATTTCGCGCCGTGGCGTATGATGCCGCGCCACTCCTGATCGGTGCCCGGCAAAAAACCGGGAACATCCTCGAAGACGACGAGCGGGATATTGAAGGCATCGCAAAAGCGGACGAATCGCGCGCCTTTCGTCGCGGAATCAATATCGAGTACGCCCGCCATCGAAAGCGGCTGGTTCGCTATGATGCCAATGGATTCGCCATCTAATCGAGCAAAACCTACAATGATATTTGTTGCAAACTGCTCATGCACTTCGAAAAAGCTTCCCTTATCTGCTACTTCTTCAATAACGGCTTTCATATCATAAGACTGATGGGACTTTTGCGGCACGATGTCACTAAGCAGGTTGCATATTCTCGCTGGATCATCGCCAGAGTCGATGGCGGGAGCTTTTCCCTTATTATTCTGCGGGAGATAACTTAGGAGTTTGCGAACGCCCTCCAGGCATTCCAACTCGTTTGGCATTGCAAAATGCGCGACGCCGGATTTCGAAGCGTGCGTTGTGGCGCCGCCCAGTTCTTCGCTCGTCACGTCTTCGTGCGTAACGGTCTTGGTGACGTTTGGCCCGGTCACAAACATATAGCTCGTGCCTTCAGCCATAAAGACAAAATCGGTGATGGCCGGCGAATAAACCGCGCCGCCCGCGCATGGGCCGAGCACCGCGGAGATCTGAGGGACCACGCCGGACGCCAGCGTATTCAACAAAAAAATATCGGCATATCCGCCGAGCGATACGACGCCCTCCTGAATTCTCGCGCCGCCGGAATCATTCAATCCAATAATCGGCGCGCCGTTTCGCATCGCCATCTCCATCACCTTCACGATCTTTTCCGCATGTGCTTCAGAGAGCGATCCGCCGAAAACGGTGAAATCCTGGCTGAACACGTACACGAAGCGGCCATGAATGCGCCCGCAACCCGTCACGACGCCATCACCAAGCGGACGATTTTTTTCGAGGCCAAAATCCTTCGATCGGTGCCGCGCGAACATATCGAACTCCTCGAAGGAATGTTCATCGAGCAAAAGCGCAAGCCGCTCACGCGCAGTGAGCTTGCCTTTTTTATGCTGCTCCTCGAGCCGCTTTTCGCCGCCGCCCAGCAGGGCTTCCGAGCGATATTGGGCGAGGAGGTCTTTCGTATCCATGCTGGAAAATCGTGGGAAGGATTATTGCGTTGCGTTAAACGCGCCCTGCGTAAGCGAGATGGTATCCGCGGGATTCGTAGCCACTTCCAGGGCGCTGAAGTTTCCCATCAGCGTGGGAGAAGTCTGTGTAATAGTGATCGAGCAACCTCCTTGCGCCGAATTCCCATAAAATTGCAAGGGGCCTTCACCCGTATTACCATTGTCGTAATATGTAACTTGCGCCGCGTCCGGCGGAGCATTCACGGTATAGGGAACGCTGGTCTCGATCGGGACCGTAAGCGTCACTTCATCCCCCGCATTAGCATCGGTAAGATTATCAGTTGCATCGATGACATAGCTCGATCCATCGGGGGAGATGGAATAGGTCGTCCCACTCTGGACCAGGAGTTCCGTCCCATCGGGAAAATCGACGGAAAGCGCGCCCGCATTCAATTGCTGCATCGGATTCGTTATTCCCCCATTACAGCCGGAACTAATCGCGATCATGGCAACTGCTCCCAATAGAACCCACGATGGTTTTCCTATTTTCATTTTCTTTCCTTATTCAATTATTCCTCCGCCGGCGAGGTCATCGCCTTCATAAAACACCACGGATTGTCCCGGTGTAATCGCGCGGCGCGCCTCGTCAAAGATGATTCGCACTCGATGTTCCGCAAGCGGCCAGACGGTTGCGCTCGCGCCCGAATCCTTGTAGCGAATCTTCGCAATCACCCGCGTTCCTGCTTCGGGCAGAGAATCGTATTTGATAAGATTCACACTGTGAGCCGTAAGTTCGTTCGACAAAAGATCTTCATCGTCGCCGAGCATAACACGATGGTTCAATACATCGAGTCCCGTTACATATAGCGGCGCGGGATGCGATGGAATGCTAAGGCCCAATCCCTTTCGCTGACCGATGGTATAAAACGGCACGCCTTCGTGACGGCCCACCGTCTCGCCATCGAGTACAAAATCTCCACCATGATATGCGTTTGGAACCGCGTGGTGGGCGTCCTCCGCGGCGCCCACCCGGTCGCGTAGAAACCGCCGGTAATCGTTATCGGTCACAAAGCAAATTTCATAACTCTCCTGCTTATTGGCAACGGATAGTCCATAGTTGCGCGCAATCTTCCGGCTTTCGGCTTTCGTATAATTCTGAAGAGGAAACATCGTCCGCTTCAAATGCTCCTGCCGCACGGCCCAGAGCGCGTAGGTCTGGTCTTTCATCATATCGGCAGCGCGGGAAATGATGACGCGTCCCTGCTCGGTGCGCAGCCGAGCATAATGGCCGGTCGCAATAAATTCACATCCGAGTGCATCGGCTTTTTTTAGCATCGCAGCCCACTTGATTTCGCGGTTGCACTTTACGCACGGGTTCGGCGTCTGGCCGGCGAGATACGTATCGGTGAAATAGTCGATGATCTCACGGCCAAACTCTTCGGTCATGTCGGTGACGTAATGCGGAATACCCAGCCGGGACGCCACGCGACGCGCATCGTTAATGCCATCGAGCGAGCAGCAGGAGGTGTCGCGGGCTTTGTTGCCACCCACATCTTCATAGTTGTAGGTCTTGATGGTCATGCCGATTACGTCATGGCCCTCCTCCCGCAGAAGCGCTGCCGCCACGGAAGAATCCAGCCCGCCGGACATACCTAATAAGACTTTTGCCATGACCCTGGCACAACAGGAGAGACTATTTTCGCGTTCGATGTAGCGCAAACTTCAGTTTGCGCTACATTTTCAGTGCATCACAAGGATGCTCCCGTTCTTCACGGACGTGCCGTAGTTCGATACGAAACGGATGGTATAGGAGTATCCGCCCGAGGGCATGGCTCGTAAATCGAAGGAGCATGGCACGGTTTGTCCAGCCTGGATGGAAAAACTCTGATGGGATATCGAGCGTCCAAGCTCATCGAATAGCTCGATCTCAGCGTGGCCATTCACATTGCCTTGAATGATAAAGTGGGAAAGACCATCGCCTTCCGCCATACCGGCCGGGTTCGGATCGGGTAGCGTGGCAAAGAAAAGGGTTTGGCCGCGCATTACGTCTATCGTAAGGCTGTCGCCACAGGAAGCATTAAGTTGCGCGGAAGCCCCGGCGCCGCTTGTCGCGAGTGTGCAATTGGAATATTGCGGATCGCCTCCATTCAAAAAAACAGAATCGAGCTGCACCCTATAGGCGATGGTATCCGTCAGCACGGGTTCGAGCCAAAGCCGAACGATCGGCGTAGCCGGATCGAGCAAAATTCCCGCAGCATTCGATACGGAGAAGTCCACCATTTTCACCCCATTGGAAAGCCATAGTCCTGCGGTAGTGAGTTGCAGTCCCGCCGCCGCAGTGACCGAATCGAACTCAAAATCATTATCCGGGAAACGCAGTCTCCCAGAGACCGAAAGCAGATTCTTTCCCGCGCTCACGGGACGGTCCGGCAGGACATCCGCGGAAAAGCTATGCCCGGCTGATAACTGAGGCGGCATACGAACGACAAAGTTAACAGAGTCCACCGGCGGAGTATAGGACTGTACCGGAATCCGCCGAACGGAATCCTTATCGGTGCCGACGATCACAACCACGGTATCATAAACGATGCCCGATTGCGAGCCATCGAACGTGATGTGCAGCGAATCGGTCGCGCCAGCCGGAATGGTAATGGGCTGATAATTTATATTATAGAGCTGGAATCCATCGCCATAATGCTCCATGCGCCAGGCATCGAAGATGAGGGGCATGCAACTCGTATTGGTATAGGCGATTGCCGTGTCGCGTGTTTCGCACGGCGAAGTTGTGCCAAGATCGATGGGCGTGGTATCGAGAGAAAGCGTGCGCGGAGAGGGTGTGATCGTTTCGGCAATTCGGATAATAAAGGGACGCTGAATTTCATTCGAGTCGAGATAACTTGTCAGGAACCGCCCGGTGTAGGTTCCCGGAAGGGAATCGTTCGAAACGAGCGCAATTTTCACCGAATCTCCGGGCGGAAGAGCCGGGGTCGGATTGGCAATAAGCTTCCATGATCCGGCGCTATCGGCCAGGATCGTAAATCCGCTGGTAAAACGAAGCGTATCGCAGCCGGAGTTGAATAAGTAAAACAGCGATGTGTCCGGCGAATTGCACTCCGTGTGCGATAAAATAACGGTGCCGCTCGATGCCGTCGAAAGAAGGTTTGCTCCGCCCGCGCCCGTGCCGCTGCCGGTGAACGTCAGCGTGTCGGTAACTAATCTGCCATTGACGGTGAGCGTGATAATGGCATGGCCGGTGTCGGTTGTAATCGAATCGGGTGCAAATCGCAGCCGGATGGAGGCATTCCCGCCGGAATCCACGGCGATGGGAACCTGGCTCAGAGCTTCGAATGGCGGCGATAGGCTAATGCTGTCGATCGTAGCGGACACGCATGTCAGATTGGTAAATGTGATTTCCGTATCGACGGGCGAACAGAGCGAAGCGATTGGGAACTGGAGAGTGCGCGCATAGTGCAGGCTGCCCGTTGGCTTTCCGGCTCCCGTAAAGGTCAGCGTGTCCGAAATCTGACGGCCATTGACGGTAAGCAGGAGAATGGCGCGGCCCGTGTCGTTCGAAAGCGCATCGGGCGCAAATCCGATAGGCAGTTTGGTACTCGAGCCGGCCCGGAGTGTGACCGGCAATCGTCCGATCAGAAGGAATGGCGGCGAAACGAAGATGCTGTCGATTGTCGCGGTGTCACAGGTTTTATTGGTGAAGGTAAGTCCGGTATCGAGCGGCGCGCAGAGCGAAACGCCGCCGAAATTAAAGTTCCGAGCAAATTGCATCGCCCCCGAGGATGTTCCGACGCCCGAGAAGAGGAGCGTGTCGGTAACACGGATTCCGTTTACCGTAAATGTAGCGATAGCGCTTTCCGTGTCGCTGGTAAGGTCGTGAGGAGCATATTCTAACTTCAGCGTCGCGCTCGCCCCGGCCGTGACGGTGGCCGGCAGCTTACTGAGCAGCACGAACGGCGGCGTTATGCGAAGGCTATCGAGGATGGCAGGCACGCAGCTTTCATTCGTGAAGGAAAGGACGGTGTCGAGCGGCGAGCACAGGGAAGCATTGCCGAAATCGAGAGCGTTCGCATATTCCAGAGTGCCGGGCGCTTTGCCAATGCCGAACAGCGGAATCGTTCGCGTGAACGTGGAATCGGAATACGTGTAGGTGAGGGTAAGGGAATCCTGTTCGCCACCAATGGCCTGCGGATGGAACCGAAGCCGAAGCGATAACCCCGATTTACTTTGTATGATGGCAGGTAAGGTAAGAGGTTGTCCGCTGGCATTCAGGAGGGTCCAATCGGACCCGGTGATCGAAACGTTTGTTAAAACGAAGGGCTGGCATCCGGAGTTCGAAAGTTCCACGGTGGTATCGCGCGGAAGACAGAGAATAACCGAATCGAGGGCTACCGCTGGCAGAGCAACCAACGCATCGCTATTCGAAACCGGAAAAGTAAGGAGAATATCTCTTGTGAGCGTATCGCCACATCGAAGATAATAAAGGCGGACGCGGAATGTATCCGACGGGTTCGCCAGGATAGGATTGAACTGAAGCAGCGCTAACTTATCGCTTCCCGAAAGCAAGCTCGGCGGAGTGAGTTGTATCACGAATGTACCGGGACTAATAATATTTTGAGTAATAGTTTTACCGGCCAGCAAATTGCCCGGCAACATCCCCAGCAATTGCTCGCTTGCGGGATTGTATGTCACTATAATTTTTGCGAGCACCAGTCCATCGGCAGGCAGAATTATCGAGTCCGTATTAATCGTGAGATTGAGCGGCTGGCAGAGGGCAGCATTCGATGCGAAGGCAAGGAACTCCCTTCGCAGCGTATCTTCGGAGGGATGCACCGCGAAGATAGCGGCCTGGCTCGAAAGCACTTCGGTATCGTCCGCGCAGATACTCGTTCCACCGCTACTCATCTGCACGGTCGTGGCAGCCGTCGATCTCCAACCTTCAAATACTAATCGAAAAAAATTGCTTCCCGTAATCAGCGTTTTGCCGAACACGGTGATAATCACAACACCCCGCGTAACGGTGTCAACGGTGTAGGACGCATTCCAAAGCGCGGCCAGCGGGACAATCTCTACCAGATGAATCGTCGAAGGGTCGTACGTGATTGTTATCGTGAATATGATCGCGCCTTCCGAGGAATCCAGGGGAGGAGTGAGCGAAGCCGTCACATTGAAATCGGAGCATGTTGTCGCGGAATCGGCCTGCAATAAAACAACGTGCCCCGCGCTGTCCCGCGCGAGCGGCGAACCGGCAGGCCCGGCAATAAAACTATATGCATCCGCCACATAAAAACCCGTGGAAATGGCCAGGATCGGATCGGGCGAAAGAATTCGGTGTTCGCCGGCACGGACCGGAGGATCGATTGCGCTATATCCACTGCCATTAATGACCGAGGATGGAACACCCAGTTGCGAGAGCGGCGTACCATCGAGCGTCGCCCGGTTAAGATCGGCGGTAGGAACGATAATTGGGACGTAATGGCTGAAAAAATAGGATGGCGTGCTCCACAAGGCCGTGTCCGCGTAATACGAGGTGTCGAGAATCGTTACCAGCGAGGGGTCTCCATAATCCGAATCGCAGTCGGAGTAGCTGCGGGTCAATTGATGGGCCTCGACCGGAACCGGATTGTTCAGGTTATCGAACGTTCGAATTTCCGCCACCCCTTTGAACGGCGTGGCCAGGCGGCCGTTGGTGGAAGAGAAGTTGGCAGCATTGATAGTGGCACTAAAATCATGGTCGCAGGTCAGCACGATCTCTTCGCCCGAATCATTAGGATCCAAGGGCTGTACAAAGAAGTGGGAACCCCACCATTTCTTCCCAATCAGTTGGTCCATCAGCTCGTTGCATGCCTGGACTGCGACCGGAACATACCCGCACGTAAGCGCGGAGATTACACTCACCGGCTTCGTCGAACGCACGAGCGAGCCGGAAAGCGATGGGTCCGAAGGATGGTCCGACGTGTCCGACTTTACAATATAACACTCGCCGCGATTGAGCATGACGGTAAAAGGTGTGCCACCGGCCTGGTTTAGCAACGTGCGAACGGATGGCGTGATCGTAACGAAGGTCGAATCTTGTTCTGCGGTCACGAGGAATTCGCTTAGGTTGTCCTCGCCATCGGAAGGATCGTCCCAGATGCCCCATCCGAACGTCACATAGCTGGTATCGAGCGCGGAGTCTGGGAGAATTTGCGTTGCTTCCCCGCCATATTGAACATAATCGTGCAGCACGAGATTAACCGGCTCGGTCGTATGGACCAACAGGCCCTTGTTCGTCTTACCGAGATCATTCAAATGAATGAGATTGAGCGGGAGATCGATAACCGTCGGAGCGCCGGGAGCAAAACTGAAATCCTGAATGTAACCGGAGGGTGAGGTAATGATGCCGCAACCCGAATAAGCGCTCACGACGGTGAGTGTTAGGCTGGTTGCATTCAGAGAGCCTGCGCTGTCGGCGAGAGTATAGGGTCCATCCGGAATGCCGAAACTAAACGACTGGCCCGCTCGCGGAAGCGGTGCCTGCGCGATGGCTCCCCGTGGGAAGGAGGCCGCTCCCGCAAGGAGCGATCCCGCAACGAAGAGGATCATCCAAAAACGCGATAGGAACGATCGGAACATAGAAGGCTCGTAATGACTACCTCCTAACCCTTCGGATGGCAAAGGAGTGTCCCTTATTAATCCATCCCCCTTAGATTTCCAGTGCCCGAGACCGGACTCGAACCGGTACGTCCTTGCGAACGGCAGATTTTGAGTCTGCTGCGGCTACCAATTACGCCACTCGGGCCAAACCTGGATTACGCGGATTGGATGGATCCACGGGATTACTATCGTGTACTCGGCTTTTCACGGCACATGACAGTGGATAATTTAAATCACCGATCGTAATCCAGAAAATCCATCTAATCCGCAGCGGATGAGCGATCATCCGCGTAATCCAGGTTCTGGTTCTATTTTCCTATCGAGATAATTTTTAATTCCAACGTTCCCGCCGGAACTTTTACCTGCACCTCGTCGCCGACTACCTTGTTCAGGAGTGCTTTGCCGATTGGGGAAGATGTCGAAATGCGTCCGCCTTCGAAATCCGCTTCTTCCGCGGAGACGATTTGGTATTCGTTCTTCTTTTTCGTCTTCGCATTCAGTACGGTTACGCGCGTCATGATGCCGACCTTATCGGTCGAGATATTACTCTCGTCGATGATTGCGGAACGGGCGAGCACTTCTTCCATTTTGCGGATGCGCAGTTCCAGCAGCCCCTGCTCCTCGCGGGCGGCATCGTATTCCGCATTCTCCGAAAGATCGCCCTGCGCGCGCGCCTCGGCAATGCGCTGAGCGATGTCCTTTCGCCCATGAAATTTGAGCTTGCGAACTTCCTCTTCGATCTCGCTTAGCCGCTGCTTGGTTACGTAAATTTTTGATGATTCCATGATCGCGTGGGCCGGGCGCATCGCCGACGATGCTTCTGCTAAGCCCGGCATCCCCCTCAAATAAAAGGAGAAGGCATCCCTGCATTGCAGGATACCTTCTCGTTGGAAAAACTAGCGAATTGTAGCATGTTAATCGCAAACCAGCTCAAATCTGTTCCCGCGTTATTGGTGGAAATTCCGCACGAGCGTCCCGGAAAATATCGAGAATGCCATGCGGGATAAACGTTTCGTTCGATTGGAGGCATTCTTCGTACGACCACCACCGCACATCCGTAATGCCCTCGCCGGGATCGGCATTACGCACCTCACTCGGTTCCTCCGCATGATGGATGAGGTAATATTGCGCGTGCATCATCCGAAGTTCGTTTCCGAACATGAGCAGCTTTTCGAGCGTGTGAATGTGCCGGCATTCGCCCCGCACTTCGAGACCGGTCTCTTCAAAAACTTCGCGGATTGCGGCTTCTTCATAAGTTTCTCCTACCTCCAATCCCCCGCCCGGAGCAACCCAATATTCCAACCGCTCCGGCTCGTTCGGATCGGCCGGAACAGTATCAGCATGTTTCACGAGGAGCATCTCGCCACGCGAATTGATCACAATTCCCCGCGCCTGATTACGTATTTTCATTGGAGTTTGATTTCAAATATCCGGCTTTAAATTTGTTTGCCCACTCCTCGAATGTTCCAAGCAGAATTTGTTCTCGCGCTTCCCTTACCAATTGTTCGTAAAATGCAACATTATGCATCGTGGCTAACGTCAATCCAAGGATTTCATTGGCATTAAAAAGGTGCGCGAGATAGGATTTCGAAAAATTTTGGGAGGCATAGGAATTTGTTTCCGCATCGATGGGGCCGAAATCCTTTTTCCATTTCGCGTTCGTGATATTGATTTTTCCATCGCGCGTGAAGAGCTGGCCGTTGCGGGCATTTCGAGTCGGTAGCACGCAATCGAAGAGATCGACGCCGCGCGCGATGGATTCGAGAAGATCGACCGGCGTGCCGACTCCCATTAGGTAGCGGGGTTTATTCGCGGGGAGAATATCGGTCATCCAATTGGTGACTTCATACATCACTTCATTCGGTTCGCCCACAGCAAGGCCGCCAATGGCATATCCTTCCGCATCCATTTCAATCAGCTCACGCACGCAGGATTCTCGAAGATCGCGGTGCGTGCCGCCTTGCGCGATGAGAAAAAGCGATTGCTCATATCCATGCTGCGCGGATGTTTTTGCAAGGTGCTCCATGGATCGGCCAGCCCAGGCGATGGTTCTGCGAACGGCACGTTCGATCACCTCGCGCGGAGCATTCGAGGGCGGGCATTCGTCGAAGGGCATCATAATATCGGGGCCGAGCGCGCGTTCTATGTCGATCACTTTTTCGGGAGTAAAGAAATGCGCGGAGCCATCGAGATGACTTTTGAACTGGACGCCTTCGTCCGTCGTCTTGCGCAAATCGGCCAGCGAATAGACTTGATAGCCGCCGGAATCGGTGAGGACACTCCCCTGCCAGTTCGCGAGCTTGTGAATTCCACCAGCTTCGGCAATTACTTCCGTTCCCGGACGGAGATAAAGATGATACGCATTGGCAAGCACCATCCTCGCGCCCGTTTCCCACACATCGCGCGCCGTGAGCGCCTTGACCGTTGCGTTCGTGCCGACTGGCATAAACGCTGGCGTGGGGATTTCGCCATGCGCGGTGCGAAGCAGCCCAGCGCGGGCTTTGGAGTTAGGATCTGTGTGTTCGAGGGTAAAACGCAAGATGGGTTAAACGATTAGCCGGTGGGAATACTTCCTGCCGAGCGTACGAAAGATTGGAACTCTTAGCATTCTTCCTTCATTAGGCCTCTGCAAATTGAGACTTTTAAGAATGAATAATTTCAGCAGTTCCATTCCATTACTACTCGCATCATTTTGCATGGCGAGCATCTTATCCTCCTGTAGCTCGACAACAAGTGGGCCGAATACAACGACGGCGACCGAAGGTCAGGGAAGAATCGTCTATATGAATACAACGCTCTCCCCCAATCCAACCTCGTCATCGGTAGTCATTACCGATTCGACCGGCACCACAAGTACTACGTTAGGTGCGGGCTTCGTTTGGAGCGTCGCGGCTAATCGAATCGTGTGGGATAGTACCGGCGGTCACGATTTGGACGATGGCAAAGGCGATGCTACGATTATGATCTCGACAAACAGCGGGGTCAACAAGGCCGTTTGGAAATCAAGTCAGGCTGTGCGGCTTGCTTCGATGCCTATTATTTCGCCGGATGGCTTGCATGTCGCTTTTATTACCGAAGAGAATACAATACGGCTTCATGTTTTCGATGTAGCATCCGATGGCATGAGCATCACGAATGATCGCGTAATCGACAGCGCTATTCACGATAAGATCATGCCATCCTTCTCTCCGGATGGTTCCAAAATCGCGTATTACTCTCATATCGGTTCAAATCAGTTCCTCACCATCCGGCAACTCAATGGGACTGCTATTGCCCAGATCCCGAATGGAGAAGATCAGGGTAACATTCCCGGTAACGTGGAGTGGTCACCTTCCGGAGACAAAATCGCGTTCGGCGCCGATGGTGTTATTCGGGTCGTAAATGCCGATGGAAGCAACCCAATTGCCGTAGATAGTGGTGGAGACCCTGATTGGTCCCCGGACGGCAAGACGATTGCGTACGAATCCCCATATTTCCCGGGCCATGCAATCACCGATATTGTGCTGACCTCGAATGATGGAGCGACCAAAGACACTCTTCCGAATCCAAGCCATGAACTTCGCTTTATGCCAGCATGGTCACCAGATGGAGAAAAAATAATATGCACCACCGGAAGCACTTCCATTGAAGTGATCGATGTCGCATCCGGCGCTGCAAAAACTATTGCATCACCGGGATTCACGGGAGCGTGGCTACGATAGCTCCTGACGATCGTACCTTAATTTGTCCTGCGAGCCGCAACTGCAAAATGAAGAGGCGAGAAGGCAGGAGCCTCCGAGAAATCGGTAATCTTTTCACAATGGCTCGATACGAATTTCGCGGTGAGCAATTGCTCGTTCGCGAGCATCGTTCGTGGCGATGAAGACGATGGCGCCATTGCGCGCGGCAGCTTGCGCCTGTTCGAGCACGATCGCGGTTCCAGCTTCGTCAAGATTCGAGGTCGGCTCATCGAGCAACAGAGCGCTTGGCGAACATGCGAAGGCCATCGCGCAACGAACGCGCTGCTTCATGCCGGAACTATAGGCACGAAGATGCCGGTCGCTTCGGGCAATAGAGGAATCGAGACCAAATCCGTCCAACAAGTCCATTGCCATCTCATCTCCTATGAATAAGCCCTTTAGATCCGCTATGAAACGAACATGTTCGACAGCAGTCAATTCGTCATACAATTCCAGATACGGAGCGACAAATCCAAGGCGAATGCGCACCCCATCGTGGTCGAGTTTCGCGCTCCCATCGTGCCAGATGCAGGAGCCTTTCGTCGGCGATAAAACATTCGCTATAATTTTAATGAGCGTGCTTTTCCCCGCGCCGTTTGGCCCGGTGATCCCAATAATCTCCGAAGGCGATGCTTCGAAGGAAATCGGCTTGAAAACAGGACGGCCTGTAAATCGCTTTTGAACGCTTTCGGCCACTATCGTGAGGGACTCTTCCGTCATCAGCGTTTCAGCGAATGTGCCATCTCTTCGCGCTTTTGAAGCCGGTGCGCGCGCCGCGCTTCCGCGCCTTCATAGCGGCGCGTATCGTCTTCCGTCTCCGGATGAAGCTCCGGCACGCGCGTGGCGCGGCCAAAATCGTCAATGGCGACAAACGTCAGATAGGCCGTACTTACATGGCGCACATCGCCGGTGCGAAAATCCTCGACATCGGCGTGAACGCCGACTTCCATCGAAGTGTGAAACGCGCGATTTACACTTGCTCGCAAGCGAACGACCTGCCCAAGCTTTACCGGCATGAGAAAGGACATCTCATCGACACTCGCGG
Source organism: Kapaibacterium sp. (SeqCode) (assembly GCA_035686785.1). GTDB lineage: Bacteria > Bacteroidota > Ignavibacteria > Palsa-1295 > Palsa-1295 > PALSA-1295. Next base: position 4,977 of record DASRZC010000072.1, on the reverse strand, counting down.
TCACGGCGATGCGATTGGAATGGCGCTGGGCACTGAGGGCCGCCGCAATATCGACCCAGTGCATAAGCCGCCCGCCCAACAAATTCCCAAGCTGGTTCGTATCGTTCGGCAACACGAGTTCCGTCAATTCCACCTGCGAAGCGGAAGGCGTTTTTGCCGGACGGGGTGGATTTTGCTCAGGCATGATTAAGGGTTCGGCAGTTTCGAATGCAGTTCAAGCGCGCGCTGCCGCTCGGCAGTTGTCGCCGATTTCAAATACTTCGTGTCGAAGGCATCGAGCGCCTTGCGTGCTCCATCCATCTTCTTTTGATCGAAGTCGATCTCGGCAAGCCGAATTTCGGATTCCGTCGCAGGAGGCGTATCGTAAAAATTATCGAGGACCCGCTGATAATAAATGGCGGCGGATTTCGGATCGTCCAGCTTGTCGTAAAGTTGCGCGGCCAGAAGATATTTCTTCGCAAGCTTTCCGCGAATCTCGACAATGCGCTTTTGCGCGCTGTCCGTAAGCGTCGCGGGCGCGTCGGGAAAGTCGTGCAGAAAATTTTGAAATTCGCTCAACGCAAGAATCGTATAGGACTGATCCAGTTGAGCAATCGGGGAGATTTGATAATAGCTTTCCCCCACCATGTATTGCGCGCGCGCGGCGAACGGTGAACTCGGATAATTTCTTCGAACAGCACGGAAATCGACAGCCGAGCCGGCATACGTTTCCTGATTATACCGCGACATCGCTTCGAGATACGTGGCCTCCGCAGCCATCGGGGAAGCCGGCGCTTGAATACGAACTTCCTCGAAAATCCGAATGGCTTCGGGCCAATCCTGCTTCGCATAGGCGGCTTTGGCTTCGGTAAAAAGCTGCTCAGCGGGGCCTTGCGGCGTCGGCTTCGTCATTTCGTCCGTGCTCGAGCCACAGCCCCACAGCACGATGGAAAAAACGGTGGCGACCAGAAAAAAACGGCGTTGAATCACTAAGAATTAATTACGAATGGGCTGTTAACTGCGAATGAGAAAAAAGAGTGCAACGATTACTGCGGCGCCAACCACTACTAACGCCGGTTCCAGCGTGCTCGACCAAAAGGATCTCGTGGCGGGCTGTTCCAAGCTTACGTAGCGGTCTTGGTTTGTTTCGAGCAGCATTCGGTCCCGCGCCAGCAATACCACATCGAAGGTACGGGAAATCGACCGAGGCTGCGCCACCGGATCGCCGGGGCGAACCAATGCTCCCTGCACATTGACGAACATCCGCGCACTCGCTGAACCCTCGCCTCGCACCGTCGCGGAAAGATTCTCGATATAAAAGACTGGCACGGATAGCCCGCCCGACTCCGGCATCAGCTTTAGCAGCGGCTGCAAACTGCTATCGCTATTCCAGAGAAAGGAAGTGCTGGCAATCGACGGTCTCATCTCGCTAAGCGACTCAACGAGCAAGCTGTCAACATGACTTACCTGACATCGCGCCGCGATTGGAATCATCACGAATAAAAGCAGAAACAAACTACCCCGGAGTAACCCGGGGTAGGTCGAGAACTTCCGTCCTGAAAATCCTTCCAATCCTGTAAATCCTGGTTCTGGGTTTAGCCGTAAATGCCACGAAGCCTGAGCGTCCGCGCAACCTTATCGATCGCGAGGATATACGAGGCCAGCCGTAGCGGTACTTTGTGCTTGAGCGAAGTCTCATAAACGCGGTCGAATGCACCGTTCATCGCCTCTTCGAGCCGTTCGTTGACGACTTCGAGCGTCCAGTGATAGCCCATCCGGTTTTGCACCCATTCGAAATAGCTCACCGTCACGCCGCCGGCATTCGCAAGAATATCGGGCACGACGAGCACGCCCTTCGATTCGAGGATCGGATCGGCGCCGGCCGTCGTTGGGCCGTTCGCCCCTTCGACGATCAACTTCGCCTGGATATTATGGGCATTGCGTTTCGTGATGCGGTCTTCGCGCGCGGCGGGAACCAGCACGTCGCAATCGAGTGTCAGCAGTTCCTCGTTCGTGATCTTCTCGCCGCCTTTCCACCCTTCGAGAAGGTGGTCGTGCGTTTCGGAATATTGGATTGCATCTTCCACATCGATTCCGTTATCGTTATGATAAGCGCCGCTGATGTCCGAAATGCCAATGATCTTCGCGCCCTCTTTTGCGAGGAGTTCCGCGGAAATCGAGCCGACATTTCCGAAGCCCTCGACGGCGACGGTCGCATTCTGCGGCTTGATGCCGAGTTTATCCAGCGCGCGGAGCGCCGAATGCATTACGCCGCGGCCCGTCGCTTCTCGCCTTCCCTTGCTGCCGCCCAGAATGAGAGGCTTGCCGGTAACTACTCCGGGTTCCGTGCGCTTCTTATGCATCGACCACGTATCGAGAATCCACGCCATGATCTGCTCGTTCGTGTTCACGTCCGGAGCGGGAATATCGCGGTCCGGGCCAAACACATCGAGCATGTTCGCCGTGTAGCGCCGCGTAATTTTTTCGATTTGCTGCATCGTCAGGTGACGCGGATCGCAGCGGACGCCGCCCTTCGCGCCGCCAAACGGAATATCGACCACCGCGCACTTCCACGTCATCCATGCGGCGAGCGCCTTGACTTCATCTAAGTTCACATCGGGCGCGTAACGAATCCCGCCCTTGCTGGGGCCGAGAATATCGTTATGAATCACGCGAAATCCCTCGAAGACCTGCACCGAGCCATCATCCATTTGGATTGGGATGGAAACGATAACCGATTTCACAGGGGTCTTCAAGTACTGATAAATTCCCGGTTCGAGCGCGAGAATCTCGGCAGCGCGGTCGAACCGCTGCATCATCGATTCCAGCGGATTATCCCGGTCGAGAATAGGAGCCGGCTCTTTGTAGATCGAAGGAGTGATGGTCGGAGAGGCAGGGGTCGGAGAGGCACCGGTCGTCGGAGGAGCAGCGACGGCGCCATTTTTGGGGAGGTCTTTTGTAATTGTAGCCATTCGTGTGTGTGATTATGTCTGAGGACCGAAGCACGCGGATGATCGCTCTATAGATGATCGGTCACCCGCTTCGCGATGGTTGAAAAACGCCACCCGAAGTGCCACGGATTTATTTACCGTGCCCCCTAACAATCGCAGGGCAACTTTCTTTCCAGCCTTTTTCGGAGTAGTAAAAGATTCTTTCGGCCCATAATTCGATGCCGCGAAGAACCTGCAGCCCGGAGCGGAGCGGAGGGAGCACCGGGCGCGCATTTTTTCTGGTAAAAATACCGGTTCCCTATTTCCCCCAATATTTTACATTGGCCTTTGAGTCGGGTTTTTTAGCACCTTCTGAAAACTATTTTTAAAATCAACGCGCATTTGTGCTTCATTAACTATTGCTTTTCTGAGCCAAATTCGCCATTTTCAAAAATGTGGTAACTTTTTGTGTCACTTTTTTGTGGGGTGGTTCAAAAAAAACAAGAAAACGGGTGCTTATCGAAATTAAGCCGGTTTCGTCATATCTATGTTCATGCTTTAAATGGCAGGAAGGTACGGCACAATCCGCGTAGGTCGGCGCTTCCAGCCCGACCAAGTGGCGGCGGCACGATGTATCCGCAGATAATTGAAAGAGGGCCGTAGGCCCGGCCCGTTTGTAGAAATGGCAGAGGATAAAAAACATAAGCTCCGGTAGGAGCGACCATGGGCCAAGAGAGTGCCTATCATTTAAGCTGCAAATATACGAACAAAATGGCTGCTCCTTGTCAAACCGTGTGTGGAAACCCACGGCTACAAGGATTACAGTATTTAAAATTGACCAGCCTCGAAGAAATTTTTCTCCACGGGGGGATCGTTAGGGGGCCGCATGATCGCCGGTTCCTCTCCTTTTTATAATCGTATTTGCGTGTTTGCACTCGCATTCGTGGCCGTTCTCGCCGCGCGGGTGATCGCTCATCCGCTTCGGATGATCGCACATCCACTTTGCTCGCCAACCGATTCCACCAGGGTTGTTTCCTCTACGCTGGATTCCACCAGGGTTGTTTCCTCTACGCTGGATTCCACCCGGAATCCGCTTCATCTCGCTATTCCCACGGATTCGACGCTCGACACCAGCGAGTTCATTCCGTGGTCGCAATACCGCTGGGCCGATCACCAGATGTACACGATCACCGGCGAGCCGCCGCGCCGCTATACGAAGATACAGCCCATCCCGGCTTACACCTATCTGGGAACCTACTTCGGCATTCTCGTCGCGCTGCATTATTATCAGGAAAAAACGTTCTGGCGGGCCACGCAATCCTTTCGAATTCGTGATAATTTCGATGAATCGCTGGGCGCGAATTATGGCGGACATTTCGCGGGCGGCTATTTCGTCTCCTATGTTTCGGAGCAGTCGCTGATTGCTTCAGGCGTCAGTTATAAACTTGCTCCGATTTATGGGGCCATCGCCGGATTAGCCTATCAGACGTATGTTGAAGTCCTCGATGGCTATGGCACCGATTTTTCACTTTCACCCTTCGAAGTGTATTCCCAGACGCTGGGATGCGTCTATTTCGCGGCGTCGCAATATTGCCGAATACTGCAGGACCTTTCGCCGAAATTCAACTATTACCCTTCGACCTGGTTTGGCGGTGTGCCGAAAGCCGGTTCCCAAACGCCGATCGACGATTATAGCGCATGGAACTTCTGGCTCAGCGCGAATATCAAGGACCTGACCGGCTGGGGATTCTGGCCAACATGGCTCAATATCGCGGGCGGCTACGGCGCGAGAAATCTTGGCGATCCCGGCGAAACGCGAGTCATTACGCTGGCGCTCGATTATGATCTGGTGAAAATCCTTCCCGATGGCTCGCCCGGATGGAACTGGTTTCGGCAAACACTCGACTTCTTCAAGTTCCCGGCGCCCGGCCTCGAATGGCGCGTGACCCGCGGCGGCAAAAGCACGGGCGTGTTTTTCTACCTTGCGTATCCATTTGTAAAATTTTAATTTTTATGATTAAGCCCAACCTGTCATTCCGAGCGGAGTTCGTCCGACCGAAGGGAGGAC
>DASRZC010000071.1:0-6461 GCA_035686785.1 Kapaibacterium sp. (SeqCode) | reverse complement strand
CCCGTGATTCCAATCGCGATGATCGTTTGCCACAGTCCCAAGCCCAGCGCGATCGAGAGCGCGATGATGAGCAGGAGCGACGGAATCGACCACACCACATTCGTAAACCACATCAGCCCGTCATCGATCCAACCGCGATAGAACCCGGCGAGCGCGCCGATCAGAATGCCGATCAGCAGGCTGCACATTTCCGCGAAGAACGCGACGGTAAGCGAAATGCGCGCGCCAAACATCAGGCGCGAAAGCACGTCGCGCCCATAGCGGTCGGTGCCAAAATAATAGATCGGAGTTTTGTGCCACTCCGATTCCGAAGTTCCCGCGAGCCTCGACATGGGAATCGCTTGCGCGCGCCCCTCGACCGTCATAAAGCTTACACTGTCGCCGGACTGCACTTGAAACGATGTGATCGGCACGGGAATGGTCTGGCTCGAATCGACCGCGCTCTTTACGAGCAAGACATTGCCCTGGAAGCCGATTGGCTCGGTCGAATATTCCAGCACCTGCATATTCGGATCGAACGGCGCGAGATCGGACGCAAACACGGCGACAAAAACGAGAATGATCGTGGTAACCAGCCCCGCCATCGCAAGCCGGTTTCGCCGAAGCCTGCGCCACGAATAATACCAGAGTGAGTGCGGCTCCTGTTGAAGGACGCTTTCGTTCTCGATCTTTCGCCGTTCGGTTTCTTCTTTCGTAATGCGCGGCGACGGCAACCGCGGTTGGAGTGATTGCTTCATCGCGGCCTGCTCCGGCGCGTCCACTTGGTCCATTACGTCCATGCAGTACTTAGGAAAGTTTCACGCGAGGGTCGAGCCACGCATAAAGAATATCCACGGTGAAATTGATGACGACGAAAATCACCGCGGAAAAAATTACGGTTCCCTGAATGATCGGAAAATCGCTGCGCGTGATCGCATCGACCGCCTGCAATCCGATGCCCGGCCAATTGAAGATATATTCTAAGAAGTACACGCCGACGAGCAGCCCGGCGAGCCATGTGCCCACCGTCGTCACAACCGGATTGAGCGCATTGCGCAAGGTGTGCTTGAAGACGATGGACTTCCACGTCGCGCCCTTCGCTTTAGCGGTGCGCACGTAATCGCTTGTCATTACTTCGAGCATACTGGATCGCGTGACGCGGGCGATGATCGAGACGGGTTGAAACGCAAGCACCAGCATCGGCAGCACCAGATATTCGAGATGAAGTTCCCCACCCTGCCACATATATCCCGAGACGGGCAGCCAATTGAGCCATGAGCCGAAAATGAGCATCGCGAGTAATCCCATGACGAACGATGGAACCGAAAGTCCCACCAGCGCGAAGAGCATCGTGGCGTTATCGAAAAGGCTGTATGATCTAATCGCGCTGATAATGCCGATTCCCACGCCAACGATCGAGGCCAGCACCATCGAACTGATCGCGAGCGTGGCCGTCGCGCCGAAACGTTCCCAAATGCTTTCGAGGACGGGCCGGTTCGATGTAAACGACCGCCCCAAATTGCCGCGCGCTACGTCCCCGATAAACCGAACGTAGCGCTGCCACGGCGGAAGATCGAGCCCCAACTCATGACGAATCGCGGTCTGCGTGGCGATGTCCGCCCGCTCGCCCATCATCATCCGCGAGGGATCGGGCAGCAGGTTCATAATAAAGAACACGATCGTCACCACGCCAAAGACGACGAGGATCGAGTAGGCAAGCCGGCGAATTACGAAAGCAACCATGAACTTCCTGCAACAGCGGGGGGAGCAAAAAGGTCAACCACCATGTGCGCTTTGAATTTCCGCGCGCGTATGGCCCTTCCGTGTCTTATTCCTGCACCGTCCTCATGCCGCCTGCGACATATCGCTCTCCCGCAACGGCGGTTGCGGGAACGGCGTTTTCGATTTCGGAAAGATCGGCCAGTGTAAGTGTAATCTCCACGGCGCGGGCGTTCTCTTCCAGGTATTTCCTGTGTTTCGTTCCAGGAATCGGCACGATGTCTTCGCCTTTGGCCATGACCCACGCTAAGGCAAGCTCGCCGGCGGTAACGCCTTTTTTTCGGGCAATTCTTTTTAAGTTTTCGACGAGCGCAAGATTTTTTTCGAACGAGCCTTCCATGAACCGAGGGAACCGCGTCGTGCGGGTATCCTCCTCGTCCAGGTCGCTCGGCTTTGTGATTTTTCCCGAAAGGAAGCCGCGCCCGAGCGGACTGTATGGCACGAACCCAATACCCAGTTCGCGCAATGTTGGCAGGATTTCTTTTTCGACATGGCGCGTCCATAGCGAATATTCGGTTTGTAGCGCCGTGATCGGATGCACCTTGTGCGCGCGGCGAATCGTTTCCGCGGACGCCTCCGAAAGGCCGAGATACTTTACTTTCCCCGCTTTGACTAATTCCGCCATTGCGCCCACCGTATCTTCGATCGGCGTTTCGGGATCGACGCGATGCTGATAATAAAGGTCGATCTGCTCGATCCCCAATCGCTTTAGCGACGCTTCGCAAGCCTGGTGAACATACTCCGGCTTTCCATTCCGGGACCATTTCGAGGGGTCCTCCTTGCTTCGAACGTTCCCAAACTTGGTCGCGATAAAAAATTCCGCGCGCCGGCCTCGAATGGTTTTGCCGACCAACTCTTCGTTGTGGCCGATGCCATAGACGTCCGCCGTGTCGATAAAATTAATACCGAATTCGAGCGCGCGCAGAATCGTGGCGGAAGATTCCGCGTCGTTCCGCTCGCCATAGAACTCACTCATCCCCATGCAGCCGAGCCCCATGCGGGAAACGATTGCGCCTTGCGAACCCAGATTTACTTTTTTCATGATGCCTCTTCCTCAATTATTATATTATGGGAACATCCGGAAAAAACGATAGGTGCGAAAATAGTAGAGCAGGAGTAAGATAACCCACTGTGCTTCGCCTGCATCGGATAAAGCTTTCATTCCGAGCGAAGCAAAACGGAGCGATAGCGAAGCAAAACGGAGCGATGGCGAAGTGCTACGGAGTAGAAGAATCTCTTGCGTTCGATAGTCTGCTGAACTACATGAGATCCTTCGACTCCGTTTTTCCTCCCTTCGGTCGGAAAAACTCCGCTCAGGATGACACTTGTAGACATTTTTTTTGAAATCGACGCGGACAAGAGTTGCCTCGCCGGTGTTGTACCTCGCACTTTATGCATCTGAACGTCGCGGAATTTAGCGCTATACTTTTTTTTGGCGCGATACTCGCCGGATTTCTCGGCTCGCTTACGGGCCTGGGCGGGGGCATTGTGATCGTCCCGCTGCTCACGCTCGGCTTCGGAGTCGATCTTCGCTATGCGATCGGCGCTTCGCTCATTACGGTCATCGCCACCTCTTCGGGCGCGGCCTCGGCCTATGTGCGCGAGGGCTATTCGAATATCCGCATCGGGATGTTCCTGGAAATCGCGACGACGATCGGCGCGCTCGTGGGCGCATTCCTCGGCGGCCTCCTTTCGCCCGATTTCATCGCGGTCGTTTTTGGGTTGGCGCTGCTCTACTCGGCGTATATATCGAGCCGTCCGCGGGCGGAACATGCGCCGGCGCATACTTCCGATCCCATCGCCGTGCGCATGAAACTCCCATCGAGTTATCCCGTCAGCGGAGAGATGGTCAACTACGGCGTCCACAATGTGGCGGCCGGCTTTGGATTGATGTGGCTCGCCGGTATTCTCTCCGGCTTGCTCGGTATTGGCTCCGGCGCGATGAAGGTGCTCGCGATGGACCATGCGATGAAACTGCCGTTCAAAGTTTCGACCACAACGAGCAATTTTATGATCGGCGTTACCGCGGCCGCGAGCGCCGGAGTCTATCTTCATCGGGGCTATATCGATCCCGTCCTTGCCATGCCGGTGGTCCTCGGCGTATTGGCCGGATCGCTCGTGGGAGCGAAAATCCTCGGCCGCTCCAATCCGCGAGTGCTACGTATTGTTTTTAGCGTCGTGATTTTTATTCTTGCATTAGAAATGATCTATAATGGCGCGACCGGCAAAATTTGACATCACCGCGGCTCGCGAAGAGCACGCGATCGAACTCTTCATCGGCAACCTGCTGCGCGTCTGCGTGATTGCAACGGTCGCGGTTGTGCTCGTCGGCGCGGCGTTATACCTGCCGTCGGCATTCCTGACGCGGCCAACGTACCACAAATTTATAAGCGAGCCGGCCGCGTTCCGCTCCGTCGCCGGCATTATCGGAGCGGCATTTTCCGGTAATGGAACTGCGATTATCCAGGCTGGGATGCTCCTGCTCATCCTCACGCCGATTTTGCGGGTGGCCGTATCGGTTATCGCATTCCTGTATGAGAGGGACTATATGTATGTCGCGTTGACGATCGTTGTGCTCGGACTGCTTCTGTTCTCGCTTTCCGGCGGGGCATAATACTCCGCGTGTGCCGGCAAGGGCCTCCTTGCCGGTTCGGCGGGACCCGGGCCGCGAAGGTGGCCCTTCCCGGCACACAACCTACAGAGCGGGATTTCAACCGGGATGAATTTGGTTAAATTAATGTGATTTATTAATACTCGCGTTAGAATCTCGTATTTTTGTGTGTAACGCGTGTGTAACAATCCCGGCCGAGCGGGATTCTTTAAGTATGGCGATCCTTCCAGGAAGGCCGCAACCATGAGGCAGCATCCCTGGAGGGGGCACCGGCGCTGAAGGTCAGCGACAGCGTTCGATTTTTTACGATAACTTTCCACATCGAATTATGAAACCAAGAACCGTTCTCCCATTTCTTCTGCTTACCCTCGCCTTTTTCGCGCCCCACCAAACCGCGCGCGCACAAACGAATAAGGATTGGGTTTACATTACGAATAATCCATATGATTTAAACGGCTGGCGCCTCTCCTTCCATCATTTTGGGCCGATCCTTACGCCAGTAACCGCCATTACGCTCACACTCGACACGACCGCGTTTCCGAACGTTCGGTTTGATGGTAGTACAGGAGACGCCGGACCGGACTCTGCTCAATACGGATGGTTTTATTACTCGAGCGTTAATGCCGATAGCAACTGGTGGTGTAATTCCACCGGTAACTCCATTCCCCATAATCAATCCGATTCTTTTTTCGTGTTCGGTCTTATGCAGGTTAATCCGAACATTCCGATTAACGATTCCCCGGTGACAATTCATTGGTCCGCATCCTTCGAATCGAACAATTGCGAAAAGTATGGTCCGATTTCCAGCGGCTCCTTCCAGGTCATTCCGACGGCGTTTCAAAGTTATCCTCCCTACGATACGATGACGGCCACCACATCCACCCCCCTTTGTGATCCGCTCTTCAATTTTACCGTGCGGAACCAAAATGGGCTCAAATCGAACATTGGCACGGTGAAAATCGAGTTCCTCGATCAATTCAGTGGGAGCATGCGGCCTTCGGACGTCAGCGCGCCCCCCGGCTGGAAGGTCGATTCCGTGACGCCATACAGTGCGACGTTCTCAGAGGGAGGAAATAATTACATTCCGGTGGGCAGCTCCTTAGGTAATTTCGTTGTGGGATTGAGCGCAGATCCATCAACGACAGCGTATGACTTCGCGCTCTGGACCTATGACAATGGCGATCCGGGCCTCTTTATAGATCGCGACACATCCTGGGGCATTCCGGCCACGGCCAAGTCCTGTTCCCTGAATTCCAGCGACGACACGCTTCGGGTCACTAACAACCTCGGCTGCGCGTTCGACTTCAATGTGGAAAATTCCCACTCGGTGAGTGCCCCGGTATCGCCGATCACGAAAGTGCTCATGCATATCACGAAGCCCGGCGTGACCTGGTCTTCCGCCAGTACTCCTTTATACAACGGTGTTCCTGTAAAAAACTGGAGCTTTGTGGGCCTCGGCACGTCAACGCTTTCCTGGCAAACGCCGACGGAAAGTTCCGGGCAGCCGGGCGGCGTCACATGGACCTATCCCGCCTCCATCGACGATCCGGTGCAGGGCGAATTAGTGACCCTCGATTGGATCGACTCCGACCGTGCATCTGCCACCCAGGACTCGGTGGAAACGTCGAGTGGAACGGATACCTTCCGTTGCGAGGCGCCGCCCACGCCGGATTCGGCGGCGGTCGTTGCCTTGGGCAATTGCGAATATGAAGTGATTGTAAAGAATACCCATGTGCCAACTTCCGGCGTCAAGCAAGTACTCTTCACCATGCCGCCAACCGGGTATGGGGCGTTTGCGCCTCCCTATTCGAGCAATACGAACTGGGGCTCCAACTTAGGCAACGGATTGGAGTTTAGTGCCAGTGGCGGAAATGGCATAAAGTCCGGCGCGACCGATACCTTTTATTTCAGCATTGCGCCCATGCAGCCGAATACCCCGTGGCCGCTGACCTTCATAGACTACGATGCCCTGACCGGCAACACGATCACGGACTCGACCATCAATAATGTTCCTGGCTGCACGCCGCCGGTCATCTGCGATACTGTCACGTTCAAGCGGAATAGGACGCCAGACCTCTGCGTCGATACCATG
>DASRZC010000070.1:0-5204 GCA_035686785.1 Kapaibacterium sp. (SeqCode) | reverse complement strand
AAATGCCCGATTGATATACGACCTCCGTATCCAGATAATTCTGAACAAGCACATTATTCGTGTCCCAATACATCCTACGAAAAACGAACTCGCTGCCGACACCAGGGCGAACAAGGGTAAAGTGAGGTATCCTCGTGCTTGTGCTGCTTTCGCAGCCAGCCGCCATAACAAGAGTAAGCATTAGAGCTGCGATTACGGGTTTCATTCGAATTATCTATTTTTCTTGCTATTAACCTCCAATAAACCTTTAAAATTGGCGAAAAATTCTCTCGTTTGGTTAAAAACCCGGACTCTATCCGGCCAAAATTTCGTTCTCTCACAACCCCTGAAAAAGGCTTAAAACGCGGGTGCAAGTGCGTCTGCGCGTTACTCATTATTCGTTACTCAGAATCCAATAGATGGCAACTATTACCGAAAAAATTCTCCCCCGTCAGCTTGAAGATGAAATGCGCGATTCGTATATCGACTATTCGATGTCCGTTATCGTTTCGCGCGCGCTGCCGGATGTGCGCGATGGGCTGAAGCCCGTCCACCGCCGCGTCCTCTTTGGCATGAACGAGTTGGGGATGGGTCCGAACCGTCCGTATAAGAAAAGCGCTCGCGTCGTTGGCGAAGTGCTCGGAAAGTACCATCCGCATGGCGATACGGCGGTCTATGACACGATCGTCCGCATGGCGCAGGATTTTTCGATGCGCCATCCGCTGGTGCAGGGCCAGGGAAATTTTGGCTCGGTCGATGGCGATCCGCCGGCGGCCATGCGTTATACCGAAGCACGTTTGACGCCGCTCGCGATGGAAATGCTGCGCGATCTCGAAAAGGAGACGGTCGATTTCGGCCCGAACTTCGACGATACGCTCCAGCAGCCGCTCGTCCTGCCATCGAGCTTTCCGAATTTGCTCATCAATGGTTCCACGGGCATTGCGGTCGGCATGGCGACGAATATCCCGCCGCATAACCTCAATGAAGTTATTAACGCATGCCTTGCCTACATCAAGAACCATGACGTCACCAGTGCGGATCTCATGAAGCTTATCACGGCGCCGGATTTCCCGACAGGCGGCATTATCTATGGATATGAAGGCGTGCGCGATGCTTACACCACGGGCCGCGGTCGCGTTATTGTGCGCGCGAAAGCAAATATCGAGACGCAAAAGAATGACCGCGAGTCGATCATCGTGACCGAACTTCCTTATCAGGTGAACAAGGCAAACTTGATCGAGAAGATGGCCGAGTATGTGCGCGATAAAAAGTTGGAAGGCATTTCCGATATTCGCGATGAGTCGGACAAGGATGGCCTCCGGGTCGTGATTGAACTGAAGCGCGATGCCGTTGCGAAAGTGGTGCTGAATAATCTTTACAAGCACACGCAGATGCAGACGACGTTCGGCGTCATCATGCTTTCGCTCGTGAAGGGCGTGCCGCGCGTGCTCGAATTGCGCTCGATGATCAAGTATTACATCGAGCATCGCAATGATGTCGTTCTTCGCCGCACGAAATACGATCTCGATCAGGCCGAGAAGCGCGCGCATTTGCTCGAAGGCTATATTATTGCGCTCGATAATATCGAGGCCGTCATCAAGACGATCCGCGCATCGAAAGACACCGAGACTGCGCAGAAACGCCTCATGACGCAATTTAAGCTGAGCGAAATCCAGGCAAAAGCAATTCTCGATATGCGCCTGCAGCGCCTCACGGGACTCGAGCGCGATAAAATCCAGGCAGAGTATCGCGAGGTGATTCAGCTTATCGAAAAACTCCAGGCGATCATCGCTTCGCCGGAACTGCAAATGAAGATCATCGGCGATGAACTGACCGAGATCAAGAAAAAATTTGGCGAAGCGCGACGAACCGAGATCGTCTATGATACGAAAGATTTCACGATCGAAGATATGATCGCGGAAGAAGACGTCGTGGTAACGATTTCGCATGGCGGCTTCATCAAGCGGTTCCCGGTTTCGGGTTACCGGCGTCAGGGACGCGGCGGCAAGGGCATTACCGGAGCTGCCACGCGCGAGGATGATTTCCTCGAACACATGTTCATCGCTTCGACGCATCACTATATCATGTTCTTCACCGATCGCGGCCGCTGCTATTGGCTGAAAGTGCATGAAGTGCCGGAGGCTGGCCGCACCTCGAAGGGCCGTTCGATCGCAAATCTTTTGGAGAAGCCGCCGGAAGAGGGCATCACGGCATTCATCAATGTGAAGCAATTCGACGAAGCGCATTTCGTCACAATGGTTACCGAGCATGGAACGATCAAGAAGACGGTCCTCTCGGCCTTCGGAAATATTCGTCGCGGCGGAGTCCATGCGATTACGCTCGACGAGAAGGATTCTCTCAAAGACGTGCGCCTCACGAATGGCCAGCAGGAAATCATCATCGGCACGCATGAAGGCATGGCCTGCCGCTTCAACGAAAAAGACGTGCGCGATATGGGCCGCACCGCCGCGGGCGTGCGCGGCGTCCGGCTCGATAAGGGCGATCGCGTCATCGGTATGATCGCGCCGACCCGTTCGGGAACCACCGTGCTCGTCGTGAGCGAAGAAGGCTACGGCAAGCGCAGCGAGGTGAGCGATTATCGCCTCACGCGCCGCGGCGGAAAAGGCGTCATCACCATGAAGGCGACGGAAAAAACCGGCAAGCTCGTCGCAATTAAAGAGGTCGTGGATAACGACGATCTGATATGCGTAACGAAGGATGGCCTCGTTATCCGCCAGCATGTTGCGGAAATCCGCGTCATGGGCCGCAACACGCAGGGCGTGCGCGTCGTCCGCCTGAACGAAGGCGACCGCCTCGCCGCTGTCGCAAACGTTCCCGCCGATGAAGACAAGGAAATCGAGGAAGCGGAAGCGAATGCGGGCAAGCCGATCTCGCCTGCACCGGATGCGGAGCAGGGAAGTATTTTCGAGGGGTAGCGAAATGCCAGAAGTAAGCCGATTTTTTGGAATCGTTATCTCGATGTATTGGGAATCGCGGGCGAAACACCACCGTCCGCATTTCCACGCTAAATATCAGGAACACGAGGCTGTTTTTAGCTTCGATCCTGTGGAACTTATAGCGGGTTCACTACCTTCTAAACAGCGCCACATCGTAGAAGGATGGGCTGAAATACATACCGATGAACTCAAAAAAAATTGGGACCTGTTAATGGCAGACACGAATCCGAACAAGATCGATCCATTACGCAAATGAACATCGAGCATGAAATACACTCAATTAAGACCGCCGAAGTAGTCGGCTCCCACTCGCTACAGCTTACCTTCGAGGATGGCTTTCAGCGGATGGTGGATCTCTTGCCCGTTTTGCACGGCAAACGGTTCGGTCCGTTACGCGATCCGAACTGTTTCGCTCAGGTTCGCATCAATCCCGATCTAGAGACCATCGAATGGCCTACCGGCGCGGACTTCGACCCCGAAACGCTCTATCATTGGGATTGGTATGTCGAGGACTTGAAAGCCATGGCGGAAAAATGGGAACCGCAAGTTCCCGCGTAATGAAGTCTCATCCGCAGTGGCGCAGTTGAGAAGTATTTTTGTGTATAAAAGAAAAATTGGCAGATGAACGAAAAATTTAAACCCTTCGATGCTCGCAGTGCGTGGAATGAATTGGCGGAAGGTTATGAGCATCATCGGCTTCTGTCCGATTCGTTAGATACGCTTGTGGAATGGCTGGCTCAAATTCACTTTGTGAGAGATGTAAGGGATAAGTCCATTTTGGATCTTGGCTGTGGAAGTGGGGCAAAGGCTCTCTATTTTGCCGAGCATGGAGCGAAGTCTGTTCTTGGGCTCGACATCAGCGATGAGTTCATTGGTGGATGGGAAGCGAAAGGAAAGCCTTCAAACCTTCATTTTATTCGGACGGATATTAACCAACTCGGAGAATGCAAAGAATTGAAAGGCTGCCAATTTGACCTCATTCTCGGTTTTCAGGTCATGGGCTATGCGCACGACGAGAGACAAGCTCTTCGGTCGATGCGAGAATTATTGACCGAAGATGGAATTATTATCGTAATGGCGTCCTCACCAATCCGAATGGCAGTGGAAGCGAGAAATAAAACTGTCACTACACTTAACTCCGATGGAGTCGATCTGGTATGTTATCCTTCCCGATGGAATCCGAGTGTGATACTCCAACATCGAAGGTCCACACTGTCTCAACGATTAAATGCGATTGCCGAGAGTGGACTTCACCTTGCGGAAGCCTTCGAACCGGAATTCCCCGGACATTTCCGAAACAAGTATCCTGAAAAGGCTCACTGGTGGGATGAGCACGGTGGCGTGATTCTCTATCGGTTAGAGAAACGATAGAAGTAGCGAGCTCAAGCCATTCTGGACGACCGCGGTCAGCTTCATCTGCTGGAGCGGGTGACGATGCCGCGCCGCGCGCGGGTGATCATCGCCTGAAACTGAGTCTCGAACATTCTTGTATTCCCACCATGCGCGATCTAACCTTCAACCCGCGGGAGCTGGAAAATCTCTGCAACGAGTATCATGTGCGGCGCTTGGCCGTATTCGGCTCGGTGCTGGCGGGGCACGAACACCCGGAGAGCGATCTCGATCTGCTCGTGGAATTCGAT
The DNA here is from genome assembly GCA_035686785.1 of Kapaibacterium sp. (SeqCode). Taxonomy (GTDB): domain Bacteria; phylum Bacteroidota; class Ignavibacteria; order Palsa-1295; family Palsa-1295; genus PALSA-1295. The sequence goes on along the minus strand of DASRZC010000070.1, from coordinate 628 downwards.
CCCGCAAATGGCCCGGGGTGGGATATGTTCAAGCTCGAAGACCGGCTTTCGAAATTGTTCCATCGCACGGTCGATCTTAACACTCCAGGGTTCATCAGCCGGTATTTTCGCGATGAGGTAATGCGGTCGGCGCAAAATCTTTATGTCCGATAAAGACCAGTACCGCCTGCCACATGCTGGATGCCGCGCGGGAAATCGTGGGCTTCCTCGAAGGCCGCGATCGATTGGACCTTTTCAATGACCGAAAGCTTGCCCTTTCGATTGTAGCGTTATATCAAATACTTGGAGAAGCCTCGAAAAAGGTCAGTCCAGAAATTCGCGCGGACCATCCAGAAATCGAGTGGTCTCCGATAGCTCGAATGCGTGACCGAATCGCGCATGGTTATTTCGATATCGATTACGACATCATTTGGGATACCGCTAAAAATAAACTTCCCAATTTAATTGCTCGACTTGAACCGCTTATCACTCAGGAACGCCTCGATCTTTAAACTGTCCGCGTAACATTTCTCTCATCCGTCCGTCCGTTCCATTCTAACCAATTCTCTTACCATTATGAAGAAATACCTTTTTATTCTCGGCTCTTTTTTCCTTGCGGTTTCCGCGCAGGCTCAGACTGATTCACAGG
>DASRZC010000069.1:0-46805 GCA_035686785.1 Kapaibacterium sp. (SeqCode) | reverse complement strand
TCGAATTGCTTCGCAATCAACCAGTTGGGATTTATTTTTGCAGGGACAAATTTAGGTGCAATTCGTTCGACAGATGACGGCATTTCATGGACAAATATCGGTCCGAATTATCCGGTGACTTCTTTATCATTCGGTTCGAATGGACGACTGTTTGCATCGACAGGCTTTCCATTCCAAGATGATCATGGACTGTGGCGATCAATTCATTCGACACTCGATGTTAACTCGAATGAGGTCGTTCAACCTCGGATGAATCCCGTGAACAATTTCCCCAATCCGTTTAACTACTCGACTTCAATTCGCTTCACGCTGCCGGAACCATCCTACATCACCCTCAAGCTTTTCGATGCCACCGGCCGCGAAGTGGCTACGCTCGCGAATGGATTTTTCGCGTCGGGCGAGCACGATCTACCCTTCGCGCGCGGCACGCTTCCCGCCGGTGTTTATTTCTACCGCCTCGAAGCGGGCGGGCAATCCGTGACGCATGCGATAGTGGTGGAATAGCCACTCGTGTAGCACAGGCTTTCCAGCCTGTGCGCGGACCTCCAGGTCCGCAAGCATCACCCGCGCACGAGCTGAAAGCTCGCTCGCAGGCTAAAAGCCTGCGCTACACAAACGATAACGACGGGGAAGAAAAGCTGCGGCGAAAGTGTTGTGCGGTTCATGGCGACGAAAGTCTCGAAGAAAGCGGCAAACGAAAAGCTCACGAATGTGGCGATGACGAACGGTCACGCCCCCAAATTCTCCCCAACTCCAAGCCCGATCTCGGAACTCGGACTCACGCGCGAGGAAATCCTGAGCGATTACCGCATCGCGCACCAAAGCCGGCTCGCGAGCGTGCTGGGGCGTCGTGAAGTTCTCACCGGCAAGGCGAAATTCGGCATTTTCGGCGATGGCAAGGAAGTGCCGCAGGTGGCGATGGCGCGCTTCTTCCGCAACGGTGACTGGCGCGCAGGCTACTACCGCGACCAGACTTTTATGATCGCCGCCGGAATCCATACCATTCAGGAATTTTTCGCGCAGCTTTACGCGCATACGTCCGTCGAAGCGGAACCCGCCAGCGCCGGACGCATGATGAACGGTCACTTCGGCACCCGCAGCCTGAACGCGGATGGCTCGTGGAAAAATGTGATGGCGCAGAAAAATTCGTCCGCCGATGTTTCGCCGACGAGTGGACAAATGCCGCGGCTCGTCGGGCTGGCGTACGCCTCGAAGTTATTCCGCGAGACTCCGGAGCTTCAACAGGGTTTCGAGCAATTTTCCGATCACGGTAATGAGGCTGCATTTGGAACAATCGGCAATGCCTCGACATCCGAGGGAATGTTCTGGGAAGCCTTCAATGCCGCCGGCGTGCTGCGAGTGCCGATGATGATCAGCGTCTGGGACGATGGCTATGGCATCAGCGTGCCCGCGAAATATCAGACCTGCAAGGAAGATATTTCAGAAATTCTCAAAGGCTTCGAGACGAATGAGTGTGGTGAAGGCTATCTGATTTATAAAGTCAATGGATGGGATTACCCCGCCCTCCTTAAAGCATACGCCGAAGGCACGGAGCGCGCGCGGAAAGAGCACACACCCATTCTTTTTCATATCACGGAACTGACGCAGCCGCAGGGACACTCGACTTCGGGTTCCCACGAACGCTACAAATCGAAAGAGCGCCTTGAATGGGAAACTGAGCACGATTGCGTGAAGCGGTTTCGGGAATGGATCATTGCATCCAAAATCGCCACCGCCGAGGAGATGGACGCCTTCGATGCCGAGGACAAGAAAATTGTCGATGATGCCAAACAGCGCGCGTGGGAAGCATACCTGGCACCAATCAAGAACGACATTAAAGTTGTAAGCGAGATTTTTGACAAGATTGCGACGGAAACGAAAAAAGGCGCGGAGATTGTCTCGATTAAGGATGCACTGAACGCAATCAAGGAACCAATCCATAAAGATATTTATAATGCGGTCGGGAAAGTTCTGAGAATTGGTCGGGCTGGAAGCAGCATCGTCGCCGATGCTTCCGACCTACGCGAATGGAAGAAGAATGCCGATGCGCGGCATTTCGATGAATATGCTTCGCATCTCTATAGCGACTCGGCGGAATCGGCGCTGAAAGTTCCGGAAGTAAGAGCAATTTACAACGGCGATGAAGCGAAAGTCGATGGCCGTCAGGTGATGCAGGCGTGCTTCGACCATGCTCTTGCGCGCGATCCACGCGTGTTTGCGATTGGCGAAGACATTGGCGTCATCGGCGATGTCAACAAAGGCTTCGAAGATTTGCAGGCGAAATACGGCGAGCTGCGTGTGACGGATACCGGCATCCGCGAAGCGACGATTATTGGACAAGGCATCGGCGCGGCCATGCGCGGCTTGCGTCCCATCGTTGAAATTCAATATCTCGATTACTTAATTTTTGGCCTCGAACCGTTGATGGACGATCTTGCCACCCTCCAATGGCGCACGAAAGGCGGACAAAAAGCGCCGGTCATCGTCCGCACGCGCGGGCACCGGCTGGAAGGCGTCTGGCACACCGGCTCGCCCATGTCCATGATTCTCGACGCGTTGCGTGGAATGTACATCCTCGTCCCGCGCAACATGACGCAGGCTGCCGGATTTTACAACACGATGCTTCGCTCGGACGATACCGCACTCATCATCGAAGTGCTGAATGGTTACCGATTGAAAGAAACGATCCCAGCGAATGTGGGCGAGTTCACCGTGCCGCTTGGCGTGCCCGAAATTTTGCGTGAAGGCTCGGACATCACGCTCGTGACCTACGGCGCGTGTTGCCGCATTGCCATGGAAGCCACTTCGGAACTCGAAAAGCTCGGCATCTCGCTCGAAGTTATCGACGTGCAATCGCTCCTGCCGTTCGACATCCATCACAAGATTCTCGATTCTCTCAAAAAAACAAATCGCATTATCTTCATGGACGAAGATGTGCCCGGCGGAGCGTCGGCATTTATGATGCGCCAAGTCCTGGAGGAGCAGGATGGTTACCACTGGCTCGATTCGAAACCCGTAACGCTCACCGCGAAGGAACACCGCCCGGCGTATGGCTCGGATGGCGATTATTTCTCAAAGCCGCAAGTCGAGGATGTGATCGAGATGGCGTATGCGATTATGCGCGAAAGTGAGCCGTGGAAATATCCACCGCTATTTGACTGAACCCTTCGACAATTTATTGCGTCGCCGTAACGCTGAGCCGCATCCCGAGATCGGCATGCCCAAGAATTGGGCAGATCACATCATAGACACCCGGCACGAGCGAGATGGTCATGTCCGCCGTCATGCCCGGCAAAATGTCGGTCGGCAATTGCTGCTCGACGCCCATGCCGGTGATCTTGAAATTGTGATTCTTCGTGCCATTATTCGTGATGTGGAACGTCACAATGCCGCTCGGAAACGCCGTCGGCATGTGGATATGGTATTCGTCCTCGGTGACGTTTACGACAGCGCCATTGGCAGTCTTTGTGTAGGTCTCGCCGTTCGTGGAGTGTTGTGAACTCGTGCAACTGGCAATAAAAAGACCGATGCTGCAAACGATCCCGATAAAATATAACTGTGGTTTATGATGCATGTGGTTTGTCTGGAAAATGAATTAGAAAGCTACAATTGATGTGCCGCGTCGAATAGATGAGCTTGCTTTTTTTCATAAACCCTTAATCCATCTTCGAGCTTCACGCGGATGCCGAAAGCGAAGAACTTGTGAATCATATATCGACAGGTATCGAGGGAAATTGCGTCTCCGTTTCCAGTACGTCTGAAACAGGTAGAGAACGATGCTCTCCCGCGAGAAGGTCATTCGCCACGTTTCGCGATTGCCATTCCATAATTCCTCTCTTGTAAAAAGCCGCCGGAACGTTCGCCAGAGCATTCGGCGAAGGACGATGCGAAACGGATAGTCAAGCCAGATAATAAGGTCGGATTCTGCCAGATGGTCCCGCAGCATGTTCATATAGTTACCATCGACGATCCATCTGTCCGCGCTCATTCGTTTAATCGCCTCCTCCTCAAACGCCTCGCGTGAGGCGTCCTGCCAACCGGGGAGATGATACAAGGCATCGAGTTCGATATAGCAAGAGCCAATTGATTTGGCAACCGTTCGAGCGAAGGTCGTCTTGCCGGAGCCACACGAGCCAATCACGCAAATTCTCTTATATAGCAACGGCATCGGATTATTGCAGGAGTTCGAGTGCGCGTTGCATCATGCCCTCGAATTCCGATTCCTGAAGTGCCGCAGTGGGATCGTTCCATGTGCCGGTCACAACATACCACGCTCCTGCTTTCGATTGCAGGAGGTAGGAAAGGTTCAACACGCCCGGTTCAGAACCGCCCTTGTAACCAATGTATGTCCAATATGATTTATCGGCAAGCCCGCTTTGATTGACGGAAAGAATATCGCGCACGCGCGCGCCTTCACCACTCGTGGAATGATCCAAAATGTATTTATATAAATGAGCGATGTCATGCGAAGAAGCATACCATTCGATCTTATCGATCATGCCTTCCGAATGGCCGACGCTATCGCGTGGAAATCGGGCAACATCATTATCGAGGAAGATCCTTCGTGCTTCCGGCGCGAGCGCAAGAAACTGCTTGCCAAGATCGTGCGCCGTTTCTTTTAGCTTGAACATTTCGAGCGTGGTAAGAAACGGTATATTGAGCGAGGCATGCGTGTTGCCTGCTTCGGAAAGCATCGCTTCGATGTGCGACCGCCCGAGCGTATGAATGAGCAAGTCTGCCGCAGTATTATCGCTGATCGAGATCATCAGCGTTGCCGCGGTCGCCAGTGTAACAGGAGTGCCAACAGGCCACGCATGCATCTCGCCGGATGGGAAGGAGCGCGAAGCCGAATCGAGGAGAATTACATCGCTCCAATGCCTCGCGCCGCTATTGATTTCTTTCAACAATGTGGCAAGCACATACAGCTTGAACGCCGAACCGAGCGCGAGCGGCGTGTCGGGATTCATCTCGACAATGTCCTGCAATCCACGCTCCGAAATTTTTGTGGCAAGAAATCCTGCCGTGCCGTGAAGCTGGCCTATCTTGCGCGCAACTTCCGCCAACGAAGTAATTTGCGGATTAGCTGCCCCTAATAGCAACGAGGAGATGAGATGCCTGCCATTGGAAAGTATCCCAATCGACATCGATATTTCAAATCCTTTTGAGGTTACAAGTCGAACTTTGGCATTCCATTGTTTCGAGGAATCGGCAAATTTCCACGACGTGACCGGGCCATAGTCGTGGTAGTATTGTGTAAAGATTCCCGTTAACTGCTCCGGGGAAACTTCATTCCGAAAATTGGAGTCGAACAGCGTATCGTAACCACTCGGATCGCTGCGAAAAAGCATCGCCACCTGACCAATCCGAACATCGAGCGCAGGATCGGGTTGCGCCGATAAGGAAGAGGTAACACTAACAAGAAATGCGAGCAGAAGAAGGGGTTTCATGGAGTCAGCAGTGGTTCTTGTAACGAAACATCGAACACCAATTCAAAGGCTGTAACGTAGCGCTCACAGGCTTGTTCCATTGGCACTTCCTGCCCAAGTACCGCGGCCAAACTTGTCACGCCGCGGTCCGAAATTCCACACGGAACGATATGCTTGAAATACGAAAGATCAGTATTGACATTGAACGCAAACCCATGCATCGTACACCAGCGTGAAGCGTGAACACCAATAGCACAAATTTTTTCTTCACGACCTTCCGCGCCAACCCACACGCCCGTTCGTCCCGCGATGCGAAATCCGTCCACATCATAGGTTCGCAGCACCTCTATAATCGTTTCTTCCAGGGCTCGAAGATACCACCCCAAATCTTCCTTGAAATGTCCAAGATTAAGAATCGGATAACCGACAAGCTGCCCCGGACCGTGATACGTCACATCGCCGCCGCGCTCGATCTCGAATTTTTCGGCGCCGAGTTCGTGAAGCTTCTGATCTGAAAGCAGAAAATTCGCCAGCGCACCGTTGTCGTGCTTTTCCGCACCGCGACCGAAGGTATAGACCGGTGGATGTTCGACGAGAATCAGCGTATCCTCTTCCTCGCCGGCAATAACGCGCTGAAAAATTTCGCGCTGGAGTTCCCAGGCTTCGCGATACGGCGTCAGGCCGAGTTCGAGAAGGTGCAGAGTGTTCACCATGGATTTTTTCCGGTAAGCGATCGAATCCGGTTCTTAACCTCACGGTCTGTCCGATCTACGGTAATTCGCAAAAATTTGCGCCAGAGTTCAACATCACGGCGGTGGTATTCTGGATCGTGGAGAGCACCATGTACTACGGAGTGTCGTTCATCGAGCAATTGGTCTAAGGCGCGGTATGCTCTCTTCCAATCCATGCCTCGTCGTCCCCAGCATTGACGGATATCGTCCATCCCAAAGCAATTTCGGAACAAGATCAAAACATTATCCGATTTGGCCGTATGCAATCGTTTGGTGGCCTGTTGAACATTTTCTTTTATTAGTTCCTGCAACGCCGGATACTGGACATCCGGCTGGTTCCCAGCGAGTGCCAAGCCCGAAACATGTAGCACTCCTTCTTCCAGCAAGGACTCAATGTATGTTTCCCAAGCCGCTACCAGCAAGGCTATAGCTGCTTTGTGCAGCACGCGAAGTTTGACTTTGCCGCGACCGCTACCCGTAATGTCGCGATGAATGTCCAGCAAGGCTTGGACATCGTTCAACTTGGTCTCGAAACGGCTAAAGGCTCTGGAAGACATTAGCCAACGAGCGACGGGCGTCCATAATGGAGCATATTATAACCACGCGCAGTGAGTCGCGTGGTGAAGCCCTGGAAAATCGATTCCCGATAGAGTGGTGAGTATTCCACAAGCCCTTTCGATTGAAGTTCTTGAAGCATTTGCGCCACATCATCGGCGTCTATTCCCTTACGAATAATTTCTTTTCCAGCCTTTCCCAATAGCCTGGGCATCAAACGAAAAGAGGGAATCCAGTCCGTTTGTTCATAACGGAAATCTGGTTCGAGTACCTCAAGAATGGTCTTTTGGAGCGGTGTCATTATTAACATACTAGAGACACGCAGATTCGGATTTTGGTTCAAGAATGATGAACAAAAGACCGGCGTTTCCACCGGCCTTCGCTAAAATCAGCAGATTTGAGAATTATCCAATATGCTCGTCCCGTAGCCAGATGCCGCGCTTCACGTCGATCGTGAACGTATCGACCGTGCCGTTGCCGCTCGTGCGGGTGACGGTAAGCGTTGCGGTTCCATCGCCATGGAATACTATTGCGACCTGACGCTCGAAGTTGGCACCCTTAAATCCGACCGCCTTGAAATCGCTCGATGCATTACCGAGCAGATAGGCTACCTCCATGTCCATGTCATTATCGAGGCCCTTCGCGAGGACGTCGTTCGTCCAGTTCATCGTGAAGGAATGCGTGAGCGTGTTGCCGCTGGCGAGCCGCGTGGTCTGTCCGGCGCGGGTGAGTGTGCCGTTCAGCGTGGCGGAATCGGGCGAAGCGATGAGGTCCGAGATCGTCCAGGTTCCCTGCGAGGAATCGGAGAGGCTCACGCGTGGCGTGGTGATCGTGTGCTGGCCCTGGGAAGTAATCACAACGCTATCGGTCTGGCCCTTGATAAACTTAGGCATCGGGTTCCCATTCGCATCGTAATAAATCCAAGTGTGCGTCCAGGTGCCGGAATAGCTGTAACCATTCCATGTGCGCGACCGCGTGACCGTCGCCGTGTGAACGGTCGCCGTATCGCTCAGCGTGTGAACGATCGCGTCCGGAATTGTCTGGCCTTGCGCGAGCGTCATCGCATCGACGAAGACCATTCCCGCGCCGCCGGAACTCGTGCCCACGGAAGCCGCCAGCACGTCCGCCGCGTCACGCGAGTTCGCTGCTTGCGCTGCATCCGTCAGGCTGGCTTCGCTCGAAGGAGCGGTGCTCTGCGTGGCGCAGCTCGAAAGCATCGCCGATGATGCGCCGAGGGTTAGGCCAGCAACGAGTGCGAGCATTCCGCCGCGAAGCGCGCCGGACTTCAAAAATACGTTACAAAATGCTGTGAAAGTTGAGAAATTATTGAGATAATTCATTGTAGTGATGTTATGAGTTTGCAATTTTTGGAGTTCGATCTCCATTTATTGCATAGAGCGCCACGCGGCCTGGAAGTTTAAGTAAAGCCCATGATAAATTCTTCAGGTTTGGCAAACAACTTTTGCTGCACGCGTTTGTGCTTCATGAATAATGGCATTTTTGTTTCGTTTTTATACTTTTCTAAAAAATTATTCATAAAACTCCCACTTTTTAGTTCCTATGTCTTTAGGAAGCATAGTTTTCAAAAAGATAAATGAGTTTTGTAACCGAGGACAATTCTCGCGTTTTAGTAGTATATTTATAAATAACTTTACCTACTTCGCCCGTATCGTCACGGCGTATGGGAAAGTTCAAACGGTGAAATTGGTGAAGGAATAATCCCCCTCCCGCGCATCCCTCGCGGACTTGGGGGACGGGCGATGCTCCCGCCTCACTCCCTGCCGGTGTAGCGTAAACTTCCGTCCGCGACCCCTACCGGAATCGCGAACGGAAGTTCGCGCTGCACGGCGGGTTCCGGAGCGATGATTGGTGAGGTCCATCTTCACATTTTCATTGGCCCCCGGAATTCCTTCGTAATTTTGCGTTGGTAATAACTAATGTCAGGAGGCACTATGAGGTCTTTTCGTTCATGGGTCGTAGGTCTTGTGCTTGGCGCGGCACTCTTTTGTGGTGTACCGCCGGCGAAGGCGCAGGTGCCGAGAGGCATCACGTACCAGGGGATGGTGGAGCAGAATGGAGCACCGTTTAACGGGACCGATTCGATGACATTTATATTCTTGGATAAATCCGGGAATGTCCTGTTCACTCAAATCGATCCCGGAGTGATCGTCACGAATGGCATCTTCATTGTCGTGCTCGGACCTTTTCCGGAGAGCATGACATTCAATGAGCAATACTCGATGGAGATCGTGGTGACGAGCAATGGTTCGTCCACAACGCTTCCGCCTCAATTACTCTGGTCCGCGCCCTATGCATTCAATGCGGAGCGCGTGAATGGGCTCGATGTTTCGGCAACGCCCGTCAGTGGGGATATTTTTCCGATGCCGCTGAATGCGAGTGGCAAGATCGATTCCTCGATGTTGCCGCTGATCTCCGCGGGAATGCTCGCGTCTAATTTTGTTCAGACGATCAGTGGAATTGCCCCGAATGCGACAACAGGGGATTTTCAGATTATCGGCGACAGCGGTATTACCATAACGCCCACCACAAACGGGATTACGATCAATGCTTCGGGAGGCGGAGGAATTACAAGTATTTCCGGCACGAATGGAATTACCGGCGGCGGCACGGATGGAAATATCGTTCTGGGCATTGGCGCGGGCGCAATCACGAGCAACATGCTGAACCCGAATATTGGAATACAGACACTTGCCGCTCAAAATGGTTCCAGTACATCGCCTTCGATCATTGCTCTCGATTCCGAAACGAATGGGAATGCGGCCTTGATGGTGCAAGGTGGAATCGGGGCGAATAATACCGGTAACACCCCCGATAGCTCCGGCTTGAATGCTGCTTCGCATCAGTCCTACTGGGCGGATGAAGTTTCGGTTCCCCCCGTGACAACGACTTCGCTTGCCGTTTATAATAAGCTGGTTGGTGCATATAGCACCATCATCGTAACCCCGGTAGGAATTGCTGCCTCTGGCGGCGGGCTAACGATAACATCGCAAGCCGCGGGCACCTTCACGGTTACCTCGAAGGATAACATGGGAACTGCTAACGGTGGCAAGCTGACGGATTTGTATTACATGGTCGTCAATCATTGATGCGTACATCAAAAGCCGAACGTTACGCTTGCCCGATGGTAAGCGTCGTGCATCGAAGGGGTAATCAGACATTCTCCCCTCTCATTGCAATCATCATGCTTGCGATCTTGCTCGGAATACCGTCTTGTGGTACGATTATTAATGGGTCTCGTGAGGAAGTTGCTATCATGGCGCAACCCGGTGATGCGACTATAACGGTGGACAGCATTTATCATAATACAGGCTTCTTCCGGGGGGAACTTGACCGAAAGTCATCTCATCAGATCGTAATCTCTAAAGAGGGCTATATCACTACTCGGATACAAACAGGCAATAGTGTTTCGGGTTGGTTTTTTGGAAACTTTTACACCTTTTCTTTGTATGGAATGATCCCAGATTTAATTACCGGAGGAGCTTACACGATCAGCCCCAATCCGATACTCGTTCAATTGACTCCCGGCACCGGACCACCGATTACCGAAGTACATAATTTGGATGGTTATCTTGAGGCGGGAATCCCAACAGCTATTGTTGTTGCAATTGAAATTTGGTTAATAGTGGCGATCGCTAGGGGGGGTATATGAGCGATAAAATTTTAGCAAGGACAATATGAAATCATTTTATTCACGTTTTACAGCAATTGCACTCTTTGCAGCATTCATCTTCCTCGTCCCTGCCGCCGAGGCGCAAGTGTTTGCGCCGAATTGCACCGATAGCCTAATCAGCCATTCGCTCGATTACGTCGATTTCCCACCGTATGTGCAGGAGGGTCCGCTGCCGCCGATGCATCCGCGGCTTGGGATTTATTTTAACGACGTGCCGGCCGATTCCGTGAAAATGCTCACTGGCGGGGACGATAGCATGAAGGGGAACCGCATCTGGCATCTCGCGCCACATTGGTCCGCTGACAGCGCGGGATTGATGATGAATGACATCGTGCTCCGCGTCGATGGAAAGGAATTAAAAGATTCCATCTATGGCGGCACGGACGTTCTGAACACGCGCCTGATGGCAATGAAGATTGGCGACACAATGCATTTCCAAATCATTCGGAACGGAAGGGTGATGATGGTTCCCGTCCCACTTTTGGGAGGACACCGTATCCCGCCGATGAAGTATTGGGATTATGCCGGGCTGGGGCCGCTTCGCAAAGATTCCTGGATGGAGCGAACGCTTGCCGAAAAAGGCCTGACGAGTTGGGCCGATACGATTGCGAAGCAAATCGCGGCCGTCGCCGATTTCGATTTTTGCGACACGCGCTTTACGAAAGAGCCGAATCCCTTCCGGCTGAACGCGGTAACCTATTTGGATCATCATCCAACGCGGGTGGGTGCGCTATCGCGGCTCATCGACCAGAGCGTGTGGGATAGCCTCGCGCGTGGGCAGGGCATGGATGGGGCCATCGATGCCGCCGCGCTCGAACTCGGCTGTCTTCCCAATGTACTTCCTCGCCTCACGCTTCCACAAACGATCGAGGAACTAAAAAATTATTTTGCGGAAACGCAGGCGCTGCTCGATAAAGCCTATGCGCCCGTGCGCTCGGAGCTTGCGCCGCTTTCCTGGCAAATATCCGAATTGCTGAATACCGATACGAATTGGGAGGACCCGGTCGATTCCATTAGCGATCCGGTGTTGCAGCTTCAGGCCCGCGGTAAAGCGGAAACCATGTTGGTGCATGTTTTGGGCGATGCGGCGAAAGTCGATTACCCGGATTTAGCCGCCGCCGCGCGGCGCATGGCCGCGCTCGCCGATACGAATTGGGTGCATGAATTTGCTCTCGCGGTAATGCGAAGCCTGAAGCATTCCGGCAAGCCGATTCGCCCAATCACGGTGCCCGGTGTCGATGGCCTCTGCATCATGGAATGGGATTCGCCCGAAGGCCGATGCGTCATCGGCGGTTCGGGACCGAACCGGTATTACGGCGATTTCGCGATGATTATCGACCTGGGCGGAGACGACGTCTATGATCTTCCGCCGTGCAAGCCTGGAACATTTCGCTATGTGGCCGATATGGGCGGGAACGATCTTTATAACGGTCCGATCGCGTCCGGCGTGGGCTGCGTGGATGTGCTCGTCGATTGTAATGGCAACGATACCTACCGCGGCGACCAGTGGACGCAGGGCGCGGGATGCTTGGGCGTCGGCATTCTCGCCGATTTTGGCGGGGATGATATTTACTCCGCGCATTGGTGCGCGCAGGGCGCGGCCATGCTCGGCATTGGGCTGCTCTACGATCATTCCGGCTCCGATCACTATATGGCCGATGTTTATTCTCAAGGATTTGCTTACACCAAAGGATTTGGGATGCTCCTCGAGCGCGAAGGGAATGATTCCTACCGCGCCGGATGGAAATACCCAGACGACCGCTGGCCCAACCGCGCCCATGTTGGCATGTCGCAGGGATTTGGCTTTGGGCTGCGGCCGTGGAGCACCGGCGTCGGCACGGATGGCGGCATCGGCCTCTTGAGCGACAAACAGGGCGATGATGTTTATGACGCCGGTATTTTCACCCAAGGCGGAAGCTACTGGTACGGCCTCGGCATTCTCCATGATTGGCGCGGCGCCGACCGCTATTCCGCCGGGCAGTATTCGCAAGGCAGCGGTATTCATCTTTCCTTCGCCGCGCTGTTGGATGATTCCGGCGACGATAGTTACGATGCCTATGCCTGGCTCGAACAAGGCAACGCGCACGATTGGTCGAGCGGCTGCCTCGAAGATTGGGAAGGAAAGGATACCTACCGCTGCTCCGGCGCCGGGCAAGGATGCGGCTTCTTCAATTCCTTTGGATACTTATTGGATAGCCACGGCGACGACAAATACTATTGCAATCAAAGTGATACCACCGATTCCCAGGGCGGCGGCAACTGGATCGAATCCCGCCATGCCGGTTCCCTCGGAATGCTCATCGACTTAGGGAAAGGCGACGATTGGTACTCCGACCCGCGCATCAAGCAGGGCGAAACGGTGCTGAAGAGCCACATCGGCATCGCGTATGACGATGGGGTGCCGGAGAAGAAGTGAGGAGCAGTTATCGAAAGAAAAAGAACTTACACACGTTGTCCGATGCAAGCGGTTGCAGTTCGGAATGATCGGACGTAACAAAGACACCGCGAATTTTTTTCGCATACGCGACCCCTATTGCATCCGCAAGGAAAAGGCGCTTATATCGAGCCTTGAGATGGGCCGCTTCTTTCCACGTCTTAGGATCGATCTCATCCACAATTTCAATCCCATACGAAAGAATATCCGTTAACACCCGATTTGCAACTTCGACACCATTTTTTCGTTCGAAATGATAATACACTTCACATGCATTAATGGCATGAAGGCTTAAAATTGCTCGTGGAGTAAGCAGGAGATCGGAAATAGCGATTCCTCCACCTTCGCCATCAAAGAATGCTATCGAGGAATTCGCATCCAAGACGTAATTCATTTCTTCGAGCGGAGCCGGCGAGTAAATTTCTCATTTTCGAGATCAATTTCTTCGCGCTTGTTGCGAAGGAATTCTTCCGTTCCGCCGGTAAGTCCGCGATACTTCCCGAAACCCGCCCGGACTCGCGTTTCACGCTCTTCTTGCGTCAGTTCGCTCCACGGTTTTAGTTGGTTAGCCGTTTGTTTTCATAAATGCCTGCACAGGGATTGGACGAAAATGTCTCCAACTGGCGTTGCAAGACGATGGGAGAAAAAAGGAGCCGAAGGAATGATAGCGGGATGAAATTGAGTGCATTCCGCGTTCTGCTTTCGCCATGCCACGGAATGAAACAAATGCCTCGAATCTCACGAAGATCGAACGCCCTCCGATCGATGACGCGCTGATCGCCGAGATCACGCGCAAGATCGTCGAGGCGTTTCATCCGAAGCGCGTCATCCTCTTCGGCAGCCGCGCGCGCGGAGATTACCATGCCGATAGCGATATCGATCTTCTGGTCGAGATGGAATCCGACGAAAAGCCATGGGAGCGACGAGTTAAGATCGGGAGCCTCTTTTTGAACCGCTGGTGGCCTATGGATATTCTCGTCTATACCCCAAAAGAAATTGAGGAGCGCAGGAATTCGTTGGCTTCCATTATTCCGGATATCCTGCACGAGGGCCAAATTTTATATCATGCTGCCTGAGAGTCACCAAATTTGGCTGAATCGAGCGGAGCATGATTGGAGAGCCATCCGCGCTATAGAGTCCTCGAACGAACCATCATGGCCCGTGATATCTTTTCACTCGCAACAGGCTGCAGAAAAGGAGTTAAAAGCGTTCTTAGCATACCACGGTATCAGGCCACCAAGAACGCACGACTTGGAAGGGCTTCTGGACGCGTGCATTCCGTTTGATTCCCTCTTAAGCGAGCTTCGAATCGACGCAAATTTCCTCACGCAGTTTGCGGTGACGGCCCGGTACTTCGATGTCGAAGATGAATTTAGCGAAGAGAATGGCCGGGAAGCGATTTACGCAGCAGAACGAATTTGTAATGCCATTCGGGAACGAATAAAATAATTTTGAAACAACTCCTCCAATCTCTCCGCTCGGGCGTTATTAGTATCACGGACGTACCGGCGCCATCCGAGCCAAAGCGCGCGGGCGTGCTCGTGCGCGTGCATGCCAGCCTCATCTCCGCCGGGACGGAAAAGATGAAGGTCGATCTCGCGCGGGCCTCCCTCCTCCAAAAAGCACGGCAGCGGCCGGAGGATGTGAAAAAAGTTCTTGCTGAAGTTAAGCAGCAGGGCTTTTGGGCCACGTGGCAGCGTGTGAGCCGAAAACTCGATACACCAGGGCCGCTTGGGTATTCCTGCGCCGGCGAAGTTATCGCCGTGAGCGAGGATGTCGATGACTTGAAACCCGGCGACCGCGTCGCCTGCGGCGGACAAGGCGCGAGCCATGCCGAAGTGGTGAGCGTCCTCAGAAATCTTTGTGTTAAAATTCCCGATGAAGTTCCCTTCGAGGAAGCCTGCTTCACCACGCTTGGCGCGATTGCGATGCAAGGCTTGCGGCAAGCGAATATCACCTTTGGCGAATCCGTCGTCGTGATCGGCCTGGGCCTCGTCGGCCAACTTGCGTGCGCCATTGCAAAAGCGGCGGGCTGCGTGACGATCGGCGTCGATCTGGACGATCATCATGTCGATATTGCACGAAAGCATACCGCGACGTATGCGTTCAATCGCAATCAGGAGGGGCTCGTCGAGACGATTAAATCGCTGACGAATGGTTTTGGCGCCGATGCCGTGATTATCTGCGCCGCCACCAGTTCGAACGATCCCATCACTTTTTCTGCCGCGATTGCTCGCGATCGCGCGCGCATTATTATGGTCGGCGTGAGCGAAATGAATCTGCCACGCGATGTTTATTTCGTGAAAGAATTGGAGTTCCGGCTCTCGCGCTCCTATGGTCCCGGCCGCTATGATGTTAGTTACGAAGATCGCGGCATAGATTATCCCATCGGCTATGTCCGCTGGACGGAGCGGCGAAATATGCAGGAATTCGTCCGCCTGCTCGCGGAGAAGAAAATCGATCCCACGGCGATTACGACGCATACGTTCCCAATCGAGCAGGCAGCGGAAGCGTATTCCATAATAGCAGGGGAGCGAAAAGAACGATACCTTGGAATGGTGCTGACCTATCTGTCCGATCAGACAGATCCGTCACACACAATTATACACACACAGCAACGCGAACCAACTTCCGCGTCTGGGAACGCCGCTATCGGATTCATCGGCGCCGGCAATTTCGCACAGGGCTTTCTGCTTCCAACACTGAAAGAGAATGCAAAGCTGATAGCCGTTGCAAACCAATCGGGCGCGAGCGCGGAAGATGCGAAAGCGAAGTTCGGGTTCGAACGAGCTTCGACCGATAGCAAGGACGTAATCGAAGCAAGGGATGTCAATACAATTTTCATTGCAACGCGGCACGGCGAACATGCTTCGCTTGCAGCACAGGCATTGCGCGCCGGGAAACATGTCTTTGTCGAGAAACCGCTCGCGCTCAATTACGAGCAACTTCGAGAGGTTGCTTCGGCCTATCAAGAATCGGGAAGGAAACTAATGGTCGGCTTCAATCGCCGGTTTGCGCCCCTCGTAAAAAAGATGAAAGCTTTTTTCGACGAGGTTGCGCCCAGGATGATTTTTTACCGCATCAATGCCGGCCCCCTTCCGCTTTCGCATTGGACGCAGGACGAGACGGAAGGCGGCGGGCGAATCATCGGCGAAGTCTGTCATTTCATCGATACCGCAGCCTATCTTACGGGCGATGCGATGCCCAGGAGTGTGTTCGCGAAATCCATTTCGAGCGGCCGCGCCGATACCGTCGATCGAGACACGGTTTCGATCTCGATCGAATATTCCGATGGAAGTGTCGCGGAAATTTTGTATATTGCCAATGGGAGCAAGTCCTTACCGAAGGAAGAACTTCAGGTTTTTTCGAATGGGCGCACGGCGATCCTGAAAAACTTTACGGAACTCGAACTCTGGACGGCGGGAGGTAAACCCAAGATCGAAAAAGGTTCCGGAAAGGGACACGCGGAAGAAGTGAAAGCATTCCTGCAATCGCTTTCTTCTCAAGGAGAAGCGCCCATTCCGTTCGACTCGCTCCTTGCCACGACGCTCGTGACCTTTGCCACACGTGAATCGTTGGCCACGGGCGAGGTGATACGTTTTACATAGCGAATTCATTTTATCCATCTCACGTTTAGTCTTGCCATTATGTCTCGGTCCATAGCCATTTCCATTGTTTGTCTCGCGTCCTGCTTTGGCATGGATGCCTATGCGCAGAACCCCGCTTCGGCAGCCGATAGCGGCGGCTACCAGACGCCCGCGGATTCGATGCACACCTTCGATTCCGCGTATCGCGCGCGCAAAGCATTGCTCGACCAATGGGTTCACGAGCAAAACCAGGGCGCGACTCCCCAGGAGGATTTTATCAGCGTGTATGCCGGCTATGGCGGGTATCTTCAAATCCTTCCGCGCGATCTCAACCAACTTTTTTCCGAGCGCGCGCTCCGGCCCGCTTCGGACCAGGCGGGCGACCGTAATTCGTATCAGACCGTCGATCGCGCGATCATTCTTTCCGGCCAGGCGCAATTGGCGGAAACATGGGGAATTTATTTCGAGTACGATCTGGTCGAAAAATGGTTCAATACGTCGGTCGATATCACATCGCCGGCTCCCTATAATATCGCCGGCGCGGTGGAAGAGCTCGATCTTACCGAACATAGCTTCGTCGTAGGCGGAATGTACATCTTTTACAGTGGGCCATTTTACCGCCTGCGCGCGAGCGGCGGCATGGGCGGAGTTGTGGCCCTTACCTCAGAGACCGAGTCGATTGGAAACGCCGCTCGATCGGCTTCGGCAGCGGGCTACCAGGTGAATTTCGATCTCCTCAATGATTTCCGTGTGGCCCCGAGTGTAAGTTTCACGATTGACTTGCTGGCGCGATCGGTTACGACCGGCGAACTCAAAACTTCGGGCGGTCAAACACTCAATGCCGCCTTTGGCAAGGGGGATCCATCTCGAATTACTCTCCAGCCGAATGCCTCGAACGTCGTTTATGGCGCTGCCGCGGGATTGGTGTTCTATTTTTAAATCGTTGATGAAGCTGCCACATTTCGAGTCGAGTTATGTTCCCGATGCCAAGGTGTTTGAAATATCTTTTGCCTCCGAACCATCCCGAAGGCGGACCAAAGGCTGCGTTCTTTGCCGGAGCAGGCTATACCCAGCAGAATGGCGAATCGCTCCGGAACGAATTATTGCGAATTGCGGCCCAGAACGAGGTTGTCGGGGAATCCACAATCGAATGCGGTCAAAAGTATGTCGTAGAAGGGACGCTTTCAGGGATTGATGGTGCTGGAATTCCTCTTCGTACTATTTGGGTTATAGACCGGGGCACAACGTCACCTCGATTCGTAACAGCTTATCGTCTATGATACGCGAACTATCTTTAGCAGTCTTGACCCATAGCATTCCCGAATACTCGCTGGTTGCGGGCGATGTCGGGACTGTTGTGCATGTCTATCCCGACGCCGAAGCCTATGAGGTCGAATTTATTACGGGACTGGGTAAAACCATTGCCGTTCTGACTCTCAGGCCACAGGATATTCGCTCTGTTTCCTCGGAAATTTTGCACGTTCGCACCATCAGCCAAATGGCCGGCTCTCAAACATCCTGAAAAACTTTTTTTGGTACACGACTCCTCGAAAAATAGAGTAGCGTCAATTGCCCACAGCACGTTGGTGGAAAGATTTTTACGCGGCCGAGCGCGTGTCGCTCGGCGAGCGTGGGATGGAATCGCTTTTTCAATCTCCCCTCTCCTTACGAAGGAGAGGGGTCGGGGGTGAGGTATTTCCCAGCGCGATTATTTTCCCGCATACGAAGCTTTCCGCATCCGGACCTTTTACGGCCGCGGCTGCGAATGCGGTGATCGAATCAGATGGTGAAGTAGTACTTGCGCTCGGCGTGTTACATCTGGGCGATCGGCGCGGCAATGGGTCGCTACGCGGCATTCACGGTCCTGGCGCGCCGTATGATAAAGGAATTTGGCGCGAGGAATTTTCACTCGATAATTTCGAAGCGATGCTGGAAACCGCCGCGCGGCGTGCCGGGAAGCGAATGCCGAAGTTGATTGCTCGATATCCATTCCTTACCGGCGAAGATCCGGAATCGCTTCCCGGATTCGACGAAGCAGCAGCTCTTATTTCGGGCGGTGCCGCGATGGTTGCGACGGCCGATATGGTGCATCATGGCGCGGGCTATGGAACGCCGGTGGAAATGCGGCTCGCTCGGGAAAATCCAGGAACGAAAGAATGGGCGAGGTATGAAATCGAAGCCCAGCTCTCCGCGCTTGCGCGAAAAGATTTTTCAGGATTTCTATCGCACTGCAAAATCGCTCGCTCCGATTTTCGAGACGCCGGGCCAGTGCTCGCGGCGCTGCTACCTTCCGCAACGCAAAGTTCTATTTTGGATGTAACGCTTGTAAATTATTCTGATGTTCTCGATGCGGAGGAGCCAACATGGGTCGCGGCAGCACTTGCGCAATTTCGCCAAGCTGAAGCAAGCCCTACACCTTTGTCGTAAATTTGTAGTATGAAATTCGTCACGTATCTTTTTCTTGAACCCCTCAACGATTACGATGAGCCACGGCTTGGCCTTCTCGTGGACGAGGACGTCGTCGATCTCGAACACGCCAGCAGCGAGCTTGGCACGCCGCTTCCGCACGATGTTCTTGCGTTTCTGCGCTTGGGTGAGCCAGCGATGGCTGCGGCCCGTAAGGTGGATGTGCTTTCGAAGAGCTTTACGCGAAGTTTTGTAAACAGCATCGCGCGGTTTCCGAAGACGCGCACGAAGTTCCTCGCGCCGGTGCCACGGCCCGCTTCGATGCGTGATGCCTATGCCTTTCGGCAGCATGTCGAATCGGCTCGGCGCAATCGCGGTCTTGAAATGATACCGGAGTTCGATCAATTTCCCGTTTTTTATTTTACGAATCATCAGGCGGTCATCGGGCCGGGACCGGTGGAAGTAATGCCGGAGCATTTGAACCGGCTCGATTACGAGCTCGAAGCCGCAATCGTGATTGGTAAAGAAGGCCGCAACATCAAAGCCACCGGCGCGGACGAATATATCGCCGGCTACACCATCATGAACGATTGGAGCGCGCGCGCTCTGCAAATGGAAGAGATGAAGCTCTCGCTCGGCCCCGCGAAAGGAAAAGATTTTGCGACCGCGATCGGCCCGTGGCTCGTCACGCGCGACGAGCTGGCCGCGAAGCGCATTCCCTCCGACCGCGGCGAGCGATATGACCTCGTGATGGCGGCAAGCCTAAATGGAAAAGAATTAAGCCGAGGGAACCTGAAAGATATGACCTGGACGTTTGCAGAGATCATCGAGCGCGCGAGCTATGGCGTTACTCTGTACCCCGGCGATGTCATTGGTTCGGGCACGGTTGGCACCGGTTGTTTGCTCGAACTTAACGGATCGAAAATCACAGACAATCTTTGGGTGAAGCTGGGCGATACGGTAACCTGCTCGATCGAAGCGCTTGGGGAACTTACGAATACGGTAGTTGCATCGAAATGAAATTCGTTTTATCGATTGTTTTTCTTCTTCTCGTCGCGGGCTGTTCGAAGCAGGAGCCTGCAACCTCGCAGGATTCACTACTCACAACGCCATTGCAACCTGCCCCCACGCATACCTCGTATGTCGATTCGAATGGCCTCTATATCGATTCCTTCATGGTGCAGCAGCAGCCAGATATCGAGCGGCTGAACGGCATTGCGCCTGAGCGCGTCGTGGAAATGTATCGGGCGTTCCAGCCGCTGCGAAATCACGCGACAACACCGGCCCAGCTCGATTCTTTTCTGCGCGCACAGAAGATAAACTCGCGGCAATTACATTCCGTCCTCGCCGAGGGCGACCGGCTCGGATGGCGCACAGCGTCTCCCCAGCCCAATGAATAGTTCCGACGCGCGTCAAGGGCGCATCGCCGTGCTATCGGCCGCGTTGCTCTGGAGCACGGGCGGGCTTTTTATTAAGGAAGTTACGCTCGATGCCTGGGGCGTTTCCTTCTGGCGCAGCAGTTTCGCCGCAATTACTATTTTCGTGATTTACCGCGCGATGCGGCACGGCACCGGTTTGGGAACTCTCCACGACTGGCTGTCGCCCTTCGTTTTGTTGAGCGCGTTCTTCTATGCATTCATGCTCGTCTCATTCGTGCTCGCGACCAAACTCACGACGAGCGCGAATGCCATCTTTTTAGAATACACCGCGCCGATTTACGTGCTCTTCATCGAGCCGATGCTCGCCCGAACGAAAATGAAACGGGCGGATCTTGCCACAGTCCTTATTTCCACCGCGGCAATGGCGCTTTTTTTTATTGGTAAATTTGAACTAAGAAGTTTTTGGGGAAACGTTGCCGCGCTTGGAAGCGGCGTTGCATTTGCGGGTTATGCGCTCGTCCTGAAGCATGAACGCGCGACATTCGAAAGCCGCTGGCATGCGGTGATCGTCGGTCATGTGGTGATCGCCATCGCAATGGCTCTCGTCGCACTGCTCGGCGGAACGAATCTTTCCGTCTCCGGGAGTAATGTATGGCGGTTGCTCTTTCTCGGCATCGTACAAATCGGCTCGGCGTACGCGCTCTTTACCTATGGCATCGCGCACATTCGCGCCATCGACGCGACGCTCATCGCCATGATCGAGCCGGTGCTGAATCCCATTTGGGTCTTCCTGGGAATTGGCGAGCGGCCCGCGAATCTTGCGATTCTGGGGGGACTGATTATTCTTTCGGTTTCTATTGTGCGAACGGCTCGCGGTTCGCGCGAAACGGTTGATGTGGAAGCAGTTCGGTCGGGGGAATAAGTTTCCACGTGTGGTGCAAAATGGTATTTCGCTATTTTTTACCGATGGTGAAACCCCTGGTACTGCAAATAAATCAACCGATCGATTAGCGCCTGCCGGGCGCGTTCGTTCCCACGGCAGTCGATATACTGAAAATGGCCGGTTTCCTGTACCGGCACATTCGGCGGGAGGGTGCTATCGATAAACGTTCGCGCGAATGATTTTTCGAACAGGCCGGAAATGTAGGGCACTGCCCGCGTGGGATGAATAAATCCTGTGTCTTTGAGACCCTCCAAGCGAACCAGATTGATCGGCTGACCGTAATACCATCCGAACGTTGCTTGTGGGAACTCCGCGCCAAGCGTTCCTGCGTCGAACCACGTATTCGTGCTGGCATTAATGAGAACCAACGTGGAATCGAGCCGCTCGGTGGAAAGCAAAACCTGCGCTTCCACTTCACCCAATTGCTCCTCTCGAAGTTGGTGGTAACTAAATAAATCGAAGGTCTTGTAATACGAAAATGCAACCGCATCATTCGAGGCTGTTCGCCTCGATGCGGCCAATGCCAATTGAGGAACCGCTGTAAAGGCTGGCAATATAAAGAATAATCCTAAATTTATGGCAGAATAAATCAGTCCCATTTGTCCTATCCGTCCCATGCGATCCAGTGCCACCAAAATTAAACATGGCAGAATAATCACGACATCCTGCAGCATTTCCTCGCGCGAGAAAAGATTGGTGATAAAGAAAATTCCGAGAATAAGAAAGGCCGATTGAAATTCCCGTGCGATGCCGCCCGGTTTTCGCCGAACGATGACCGCAAATAATGCATTGATCGAAAACACTGCGATGATAAGCCCCTGCGCGATCAGGCTGACCCCGCGCGGCGGAAAGAACCTGGGATTCATCGCTGCCCACAGATGCGCGCCGCCAAAATAAAATACTGCGAGCAGGAGATAGGCCGCCGCGCCGATAAGCACGAGGCCGAAGAGAACATACGTTTGCTTTGCGCGCGGAGTATAAATCGTGTGATGAAGATTCAGCCCCACAGTGAGGATCGCGATCAGCAGAATAAACGGCCAGAAACCAATGGAAAGGGAAAGTCCGAATATCAACGCGCCCAACCGGTGATCGCGCGGCGTGGGACTCGTGAAGAGATAGAGCAGCGCGTTTGCGGCGAGCAGTGTAAGCAGTTGCGTACCAAACGTGTGCGAAAGATAAAGCAGCGTTACATTCAGCACGAGCATTGCGCCGCCAATCATCGCGCGGCGCTCATCGAAAAGCCGCTGCGCGGTGAGCAGGAAGAGAAAGACTGCGAGCGCGACAACAATCGCGCGAAAGGCGACTAATGCCGAAAACGCATTGCCCGTGATAAACGCAATCACGCGCGGCGCCCACAGCCAGTGGACGTGCGGCGCTTCGAACGCATCCGGGGTGCCGCGCATCCAATGTTCCATGCTTTGCACGGCGAGCCCGCTCGAACCCATGCCGATGATGGCGGGAGGAATAAGTGTGAGCAATCCCGCGCCGGCCGCAATGGCGGACAGGCGGAAAGAAAATTTTGTATTCAATGCGAGCGAATTTGTCGTATTGCGGCTCTGATAATAATTTTCACCGCTCCACCGTCCACGATTCCTTCCACACGACGCGCTGGGCTTCGGGCAGTGGGCGGCCTAAGAATCGCTCGCCAATAGCTTGGAACTTTCGCGGCACATCGCTGACGAGAACGGTATGCGAAGGCTTACGGGATTCAGAAACAGAGATACCTTCTTCGCCTTCGTGCTCTCGCTGAAGAATTTCCGCGACCAGCCGTGCCGCTGCGACGCCGGAATTTACGAGTTGGACGCGCGTGCCCATTGTCCGCTGAATCACGCCGCCCAGAACCGGATAATGCGTGCATCCTAAAATCAGCGTATCGACATCCTTCATTCGCAGGCCCTTCAGATATTCTTCCGCGATAAGTTCCGTCGCGATCTGATCGGTCCAGCCTTCTTCCGCGAGTGGGACGAAGAGCGGGCAGGCGGCGATGAGCGTGACGCAGGTTTTCCCGGCTCGGCTCGATTCCTCTTCGATTGCCGCCTCATAGGCCCCGCTGGCAATCGTCGCTTCGGTACCGATTATTCCAATTCTTCCGCTTTTCGTCGTGCGAACGGCTTCGGCGGCGCAGGGGCCGATCATGCCGATCACCGGAATGCCGCGCGCCATGCGTTCGACTTCGCCTAAAGCGGTGGCGCTTACCGTATTGCAGGCGACGACAATCATCTTCACGTCGTACGAAAGTAAAAGTTCCGTATCCTCGCGCGCATAGCGCTGCACGGTCTCGACCGATTTCGATCCATAAGGCAGGCGCGCCGTATCGCCGAAATAGACGATGGATTCGTCCGGCACCGTATAAAATAGTTCCTTCACGACGGTCATCCCGCCGATGCCGGAATCGAACACGCCGATGGGGCCAGCTGACATTTTACTTTGGAATGAGATTATCGGGCGTCTCCTTTTTCGAAGGCGGCGGGGCAGGTGGCATCACACCCTCTGGGCGAGGAGGCATGGGTTTCATCATCGGCAGGATGGAAGTGTACATAGTGCGCGCGATGTAGCGGTCGAGATCTCCATTCCGCGCTGCGGCGAGCTGGGGTTCCACTTCAAGATAATGTTTGCCGGCCGGCGTTTTGAAAAAAGCGGCGAGCGGCTTGAGTTCGTCCGCGGAAAATTCCGCGCGGTACGCCTCGAAGAGCATCGTTTTATCCATCATGGGATCGATTGCTTTCATCGCGGTATCGTAGGCTTTCGCGGAGTCGATGCCGCGCGCCTTGAGCATGGGCGCCATCCGGGCAAACATCATCTCCGCGCGTTCCCTGACGTTCGGCGTGGATCGAATGAGCGGATAGAGCACGTCAAATTCGGTTTTGAACTCGACGCTGTCTTTATAAGGCCCATGCGTTACGGGCGCGTGAAAATTTCGCATTGGCATCATGCCCGGCTGAGCGTTGGCGCTCAACGCAAGAGCCATCGAAGTTAAGAAACAAACGAAAAGGAACGGAAGAAAATATTTCATTATGGTCAAAATGGGTTTGTTGTTAATTGTTGCGATGAGAACGCGCTGAAGCCTAAAAATGTGACCCCGTTCCACAAATTATTTCTCACTGTAAGGTTTCCCACTCGCCGCCGGAATTGACTTCGAAATTCGTTACCGGATGCACTTCCCATTGCGTGCCGCGCGATTTGCCAACTTCATCCGGATGCTCCTCGTCCCACATCAGCCAGCCGGAAGCGCGGACTTTCGCATGGCGCTCCGCAAGCCGTTCGAGTTCATGCAACTGCCATTCGGAATGCACCGATTTCCAGCGTGGCGTCATCTCGGCGATCACGGCATCCGCTTTCCACGCGTTGGGATTATCCGCGATCCAGATATGAAAATCGCGGAGCGAATCGGAATATCCGTTGCAGCTTTCGGGACCGGATTCGCGTACCGCAATAAGATACCCCGTAAGGCGCACGCCCTGCGATTCTTCCCGGGAATCATAATCTCGTGCATCGCCGGACCAATATTCGCGCTTCTTCCGGCCCGCTTCGATCAGAAGCGCGTCGGGAATTTTAAGGACCGCCTCGGCATCAAGATCGGCGAAATTCTTCGGAGCGTCGAAGCGGTTTTTCTCGCGATTCAGCTCCCGGTCGCCGCCCGTGCCATCGACTCCTACGCCGCCTATCGTTTCCGGCACCATCCCTAATTCCCTAACCTGCGGAATTTCATTCGGCTGATTTACGTACCATATAATCGCGATGAGCGCGATCACGAGAACGACCAGGCCATAGATTCTTTGTTTTTTCATTTACCCACATCCTAACCCATATAGCGCAAACTTCAGTTTGCGATCCGGCGTCGGGGTCGCAAACTAAGTTCGCGCTACAATTTGCGCTACAAGAAAAATCATGGAACGCTACCCAAACATTCCCGACGTGCGAGATGGCCTCACCGAAGTCGAGCGGACCATCCTCCTCGTCCTCCACGAAGCCCGCAAGGAATTCGGGGACCGAATGATTCACACCGCGCTGATTTATGGCCGCGTCCAGGAGCGCCTCGATTTAAGCTGGGAGGAATTTCAGCGGGCGCTGTCGAAAGTCTCTTAATGCGGGAGCGATTCTTGCCCGTCTGCAATTAGACGTTCGCCATGTCGCTCACACAATTTCACGATACGATTGCTGCCATAGCCACGGCCGAAGGCCGTTCGGCGCTGGCTACCCTCCGCATATCCGGCGCGGATGCGATTGGTATTCTATCGAAAATCGTGAGCAATCCGGAGGCGCTGTGGGCGGCGCGGGGAGGAAGTTCGGTTTATATGGCTATTCAGAACCCCCGCGTAGCGCAAACTTCAGTTTGCGACTGCGCCACCGGATCGCAAACTGAAGTTTGCGCTACACGCGATGCGTTTATTGACGACGTCCTCATCCACGTCTTCCGCGAGCCGCGCTCGTTTACGGGTGAGGATTTGTGCGAGATTACGTGTCATGGCTCGCCCGTTATCGCACAGCAGATTCTCGAATTGCTCATTGCGAACGGCGCGCGGCAGGCGGAGCCGGGGGAATTTTCGCGACGGGCGTTCTTTAATGGCAAAATCGGCATCGAGGAAGCGGAGCTGATTTCCATCAAAGCGAACGCGCAATCGGAGCGCGAGCTTCGCGGTGCGGAGCTGGCGCTTTCGGAAAAGTTCGAGAGGCTGAGAGCCGCATACAGCGCGCTCATTAGCCTGATCGCGCGAATCGATGCAGAGATTGACTTTGGGGATTCCGATCATGTTGATATTACCGATTTTGATGACCGGATTGGTGAAGTGCTGGCTTTGCTGAAATCTCTCGTCCGCGATAGCGCTAATCGCCGCGAGAATACAGGCTATTTCACGGTCGCGCTGACGGGTCCGCCGAATGTTGGGAAGAGCAGCATCTTTAATGCGCTGCTTAATTTTGAGCGAAGCATTGTGAGCGAAACGCCTGGAACGACGCGCGATTACGTCGAGGCATTTATCAATGTCGATGGCTTTCGCGTCAAGCTGATTGACACGGCGGGAATTCGGGAGGCTGAGGAATCTCTTGAGGCTCGCGGTATTGCGCTCGGCGCTATCGCCGCACACCACGCCGACATTTCATTTCGCGTCACCGACACACTCGATCGCGCTCCGCAGCTTATGAATGGCGATGTGCTTTTGCATAACAAAACGGATGTGGATGGGTGGGACCAGCATCTTCATATTTCTGCCCTCACTGGACAGGGTATTGAAAATCTTCATCACTGGCTTACCGCCGAACTACATGGGCGCTCATCGGAGTTTAGCCAAATCAATCTTAGTGCTTCCGAAAAAGCGGATCTTCAATCGATTTCTCTAAGGTTAAACGAGATCAACATAGAACTCGAGCCAGTGTTGCTCGCCGAAGAATTGCGAAACGCCGCCACAACGCTTGCTAATATTCTCGGAATGAACATCAACGAAGACAGCCTAAACTATATCTTTGCCGAAATGTGCATAGGTAAATAATATTTTCATAATTCATCATTCATAATTCTTCATTACCCAGCATGTTCCACGTGGAACACTTTGCAGACATATTAGCGATCGGCGGCGGACACGCCGGTATCGAAGCCGCCAATGCTGCCCATAAAATGGGGCTGAAGGTTAGGCTCGTCTCAATGTCAGCCGAAAAGGTGGGGACTCTATCTTGCAATCCCGCGGTCGGTGGTACGGCGAAGGGACAAGTGGTGAAGGAAATAGACTCTCTCGGTGGCCTCATGGGCGAAATCACAGATGAATGCTCGCTGCAATTCCGGATGCTGAATCGCTCGAAAGGTCCGGCCGTTTGGTCGCCGAGAAGCCAGGTAAGCCGCAGCGAATATCCGAAGATCGCCCAGAGGAAACTGCGCGAACTAGATCCGGAGATCATCTATGAAGGATCGGTCGAAAAGATTTGGATTGATGGTTCGCGAGTTGCTGGCGTAATTCTCGCCTCTGGTGAGCGATTACGAGCAAGCGCCGTAATTATCTGCGCCGGGACTTTTCTGAACGGAGTGATGCACACAGGCCTCACACAATCAGCTGGTGGAAGATTCGGTGAACGTGCCGCAACGCTTCGAACAGAGCCGGAAGGCGCTTTGCGTTTGCAAACTGCTCGCCTCAAAACCGGTACACCCCCTCGTGTTTCGCTTAAATCTATAGATACATGCGGACTTGAAGTCCAGCATGGCGACAATCCGCCAATTCCTTTTTCAGCAAGATCAAAGAAGCGGCCAATTAATTCGATTTCCTGCTGGCTTACGCACACGTCCCTTAAGACCCATGAGATCCTGGCGACGGGGTTCGATCGCTCCCCAATGTTCACAGGGCTAATTCATGGAAAAGGCCCCCGGTATTGCCCATCTATAGAAGATAAGATTGTCCGCTTTGCCGAAAAGTCCGAGCATCATATTTTTCTGGAGCCAGAAGAGGCAGATGGTGACGTCGTTTATGTAAATGGCTTTTCAACGAGCCTTCCAGCAGATGTTCAACTCGCTGCGCTCAGGACGCTTCCCGGCATGGAGCAGGTAGAAATGCTTCGTCCTGGGTACGCAGTTGAGTATGACTATTTCCCCGCGTATCAGCTTCATCATACGCTCGAAAGTAAGCAAGTAGAGGGTCTTTATTTTGCGGGACAGGTAAATGGAACGTCGGGCTATGAAGAAGCCGCCGGTCAGGGATTGATTGCAGGAATTAATGCAGCCGCAAAGCTTTGTGGCAAGCCGGAATTTATTCTTGGCCGCGATGAGGCATATATCGGTGTAATGATCGACGATCTTATCAATAAGATTCAGGAAGAGCCATACCGCCTTTTTACTTCGAGCGCGGAGCATCGGTTATTGCTCCGTCAGGATAATGCCGATCTTCGCCTTTCGGACCGCGCCATAGAATATGGCTTGATTTCAAGAGAGGAATGGAATCAGGTCGATGGGAAGCGGAAGCTCATCAAAATTGCGCTGGATTGGACGGAGACTGAGCGGGTCACGGTCAGCACTTCGCCGCTTGTTCGAGATTCGGTCAAGAATCGAATTAAGTCCAGGCAGAGATCGCTTCGGCAATTCCTTCAGGATAGCGGCGATGATGGAATTAAATTAGCTTTGCTTGATAGGCCCGATGTTATAGAATTAGTTGAGATTGAAATAATTTATGAGGGTTATGTAAAACGGCATTTGCAGCAAATCGGACGGCTGAAAGAGAGCGAAGAGAAGCACATTCCCATCGGTTTTGATTTTCAAAAGCTGAATTCCGTAAGCAGGGAGGCAAGGGAAGTCCTGCTAAAAATCCAGCCGCGAACGGTCGGCCAGGCCTCGAGGTTGGCAGGCGTTACGCCATCTGATGCTGCAATCTTAATGAATGCCATAACAAAATCAATGTTCCACGTGGAACAACCGGGCAATTATGAATTATAAGGTATGAATTATCAAAATTAATTATCATATTTTATATTTATTTCAACAATGAATAAGCTTCTTTTTGATGAAGTGCGGGCGCTTGCGACAGAGCAAAGAAATCCGGAATCGACCCGTATGGACGAAATCTCCACTCAGGAAATTCTCTCACTTATAAATAGCGAAGATGCAAAAGTTGCCGAAGCAGTCCGAGCGGAAATCCCCTACATCGCCACCGTCGTCGAGGAAGTAGTGGAACGATTTAAGCTCGGCGGACGGCTGTTTTATGTGGGCGCCGGGACGAGCGGACGCATGGGAATTATTGATGCCGCCGAATGCCCACCGACTTTTGGAACTCCGCCGGAACTCGTGCAAGCCATTATCGCGGGCGGTAACAAAGCCGTTTTTCAATCGCAGGAAGGCGCGGAGGATAATCCGAAAAAAGGCGCGAAGGAAATCGAGCGCGTTGGCGTGATCGCCCGCGATGTCGTGATCGGCATCGCCGCCAGCAAGCGGACGCCCTTCGTCTTGGGCGCCCTCGAACGCGCGTTCGAAATCGGTGCGTTCACCGTTTTGCTTACGACAAATCCGCGGGAATCGCTCACCTATCCGTTTTTGAAAGAAGCGATCTGTCCCGTCGTCGGACCCGAAGTGCTGATGGGTTCCACGCGCATGAAATCCGCAGTCGCGCAGAAAATGGTGCTCACGATGATAACGACGACCGCGATGGTGCGCCTCGGCAAAGTCTTCGAGAACATGATGGTCGATCTTCAGCTCACGAATAAAAAACTTGAAGAGCGCGCGAAACGCATCGTGATGATCGCCACGAAGTGCGAGTACCCGCGCGCGGGGGAACTTTTACAAGCGAGTGGAGGGCATGTAAAGACCGCCATCATCATGCAAATGGCGAAGTGCTCGAAAGCAGAAGCGGAGAGAGTACTCGAAGCCAACGATGGATTTGTAAAGCAGACCATTGAACGCCTTTCTGGAAAATAAATTAGGACTCCTATCAGGAATGGAGAGTCTCATTTGCCTGTTAAAAAACTTCGCATTGTCACAATGAGGTGTGAGTGCTTACTGTCCATTCTTCAACAAATCATTTATCAACCATGAAATCAACTATTTTTTTCGTTGCAGTTTTTGGAATGAGTGTTCTCGCCAGTTGTTCGAGCAGCACCAGCAATAACACACCGGCAGCGCCATCGAACGGTGCCACGATCAACGGCACGGTTTGGACACCGGACGTGCCAACGACTGCCGCTTACTTCTCTGCCGGCGGAATAACCCAGGTTGGCGAGTTCGATTCCAAAAGTCAAATGCTTCAACTCGTATTGCCAGGTGCGCCGAAGACAGGGACGTATACGGTCGGTGGCTCGACGAGCAGTGCGTTTACCGGCCAGTTCGTTAAGGGTAGCACTTTGACGCAATATATTATCACGAGCGGATCAGTCAACGTGACTGCCGCGAGTTCGACGCATATTACGGGCACGTTTAATTTCCACGCAACCAGCGTGCAAAGTTTAACCGATTCGGTCGTCGTGACGAATGGCGGTTTCGATGCAAATGTGATTACGAACTAACCTCGAAACTGTTTTCCTTCGCCCTCGCTCCAAACCTCAGTGGGTAATGGAGCGAGGGCTTTTTGTTCCGGGCACAAATGTGAACGGATAATTGTCGCATCAGGCGACCATCATAGTCCACTCGCCTATGCCTGACATCTTCATCTCCTATTCCCGGAAGGATTCCGCACAGGCCGAGCAGCTTGCGGAGCTGCTCTCCTCGGCCGGACTTTCGTGCTGGATCGATAAGGCGGGAATCGACCTCGCTACGAGCTGGTCGAAAGAGATCGTGCAGGCTATTGATCAATGCAAAGCGTTCGTGGTGCTCTTGTCCACTTCGTCCAACGAATCCACGAACGTTCACAAGGAAGTTTCCTTAGCCTCGGAGCAAAAAAAGAAAATTCTTCCGCTGGACTTAGAGCCGGTTGCCCTAAGCGAAGAACTTCGCTATCACCTCGCCGGCATCCAGCGCGCACCGATGACGAACATAGATGCCGTCATCCGAGCCTTAGCGAAGCTGGGTCTCGAAGCCACCGGCGCGCCACAGCCGCCGAAGATCGTGAAGGAGACCGATGGGCGGAAATCTTTGATGATATTGCCCTTCGAAGACCTCTCGCCAACGGCGGATAACGCATGGTTTGCGGATGGTCTTGCTACGGAACTTATTTCGGCGCTCTCGAACGTCAAGGCATTGCGTGTCACAGACCAGCAGACCACGAAAGAGTTTAAGAACTTCAAGGGACATCTCACAACGTATGCAAAAGAGATGAGCATCCGATTTTTTATTCAGGGCTCCGTTCGGAAGTTCGGAGATCAAATAAAAATTACTTCGGCGCTTCTCGACATCGAAACCGGAGATCATCTCTGGCAGGACTCGATGAAGGGCACGATGAACGACATCTTCGATATTCAGGAGAAAGTAGCCGGGAAAGTAGTTGAAGGACTGAAAGTGCATCTCGCTTCCGATGAAAAGAAGAAGCTCGCCGAGCGCGGGACCGAAAATGCTGAGGCGTTTGAATTACTTCTGAAGGCGAGGGAGTATTTTTCTCGCCAGACGAAGGAGGGCTTCCAGCTTGCCGTTCAACTGCTTACCGAAGCGATCAAGCTCGATCCCGAATATGCGCGGGCGTATCAGCTCAAGGCGCTGGCGGTCGTAGCGCTCTACCGCTCGTACGACCGGACACCCGCTTTCTTAGATGAAGCGGAAACGCTCTGCAAGGAAGCGCTACGGCTGAAACCCGATCTCTTTGCGGTCTATTATCCTCTCTCGATGATTTACATGCATCGGGGTCAGCTTGCCGAAGCGGAGGAAGCTGTAAGAGAGTACATCCGGAAAGACCCGCAGAATTCCAACAGTCATTTCGCGCTCGGATTTTTCTATAACGGAACCGGCCAACCTGCCAAAGCCATCGCTCCGTATGAAGAAGCGGTCCGTCTGAACGCGGATTCTCTCGCCATCTTGTGGAATCTTGTGGAGAACTGCTACGATGCCGGAGAACGGGAGAAATGTTGTCACTGGGCGACGGTTGCGCTTCCGATTTTCGAGCGTCATTTCAAGCTCCATCCCGATGACGAAAAGGTGCGAATGGCTCATGCGGTCCTGCTCTTCCATAGCGGCAGGACCGAGGACGCCCATGCCGCGGCGATGCAGCTTACGAATCTGAAGGATGGCGGTTCACTCTCCAACATGGCCGGCCTCTTTGGCAAGCTTGGCGACAAAACGGAAGCGCTCCGTACCTTCCGCAAAGCGATCGAGGCGGGATATAGAAATATTCGCGAGCTGAAGGAATTTCTGACCGATGAGAAAGAAGGCATCGTATCCCTTGCGGGCACGCCGGAATACGAGGAGGTGAAGCAGATGGTGGAGAAAATGTCTGAACCGGGATGACGTGGATTAGGGCGGATTACGCGGATGGCTTCGTGTCATTCCCGCGAACGCGGGAATCCAGACCATCATCGCTCAGGTAACCTTATGGATTCCCGCT
Organism: Kapaibacterium sp. (SeqCode); assembly: GCA_035686785.1. Taxonomy (GTDB): domain Bacteria; phylum Bacteroidota; class Ignavibacteria; order Palsa-1295; family Palsa-1295; genus PALSA-1295. The sequence goes on along the minus strand of DASRZC010000069.1, from coordinate 14,722 downwards.
TTCGCGGGAATGACAATCGACATCTTTCTTAATCTCTAAAATCTTTTAAAATCAAGGTTCAGACAATGCTTCCAGCCCCGGCAAGCTCGACCAACGCAAATTTCAGCGCATCGAAATCCGAACGATCGTTATAGACTTGCGAGGAAGCTCGCACATAAAGCTTCCCATTCGCATTCATCGCGGGAACTTCGATACGGTACTCATCGAAGAGCACGTCATGCAAGTGTTGAACGCGTTCGTCCGTCGCATCGGGATCGTGTGGCAGTGGAAATGTGCATAGATTAGCAAGCATCTCCTCCGGAGCAGCAGCCGGCACACTGAGCGCGGCAGATATTTCGCGTCGCGCATCGAGAAGCATCTTCCGGGTATACTCGCGGCTTCCAACTGCGGCGAGCTTTTTGTGGAACTCGATCCCGGCGGGAATGCTAAGGAAGGCCGTCGGATCCAGCGTCCCCGTCCAGGCAAATTCCGCCTGATATCCTCCTCCCAGGAAATGCGAGATCACCGTGGGATGAATCTTCGACTGATGCTTCTTATCCACCCACAGTAGCGCCGCGCCTTTTGGTGCAAAGAGCCACTTATGGCAGTTCCCAATATAATAATCGGCGCCGAGCGTATCCAAATTTAGGTCGATCTGCCCCGGCGCGTGCGCGCCATCGATGAGCACGAGTATGCCGCGCTCCTTAAAGAGTGCGATGATTTGCTCGATGGGAAAAATCACGCCGGTCGGGCTGGTGATGTGGTCGATTACGGCAAAGGCCGTCCTCGGTGTAATCGCGCGAGCGATGGCGTCCGTCACTTCATCCGCATCTACTATCGGAAAGGAAACCTGAGCATCCACCACTGTGGCACCGCTGAGTTCTGCAACATACACCATCGTTTGCCGAACGGCGCGGTAGGCATGGCTCGCAGTCAGCAGTTCATCGCCCGGTTTGAAATATGGAAGCAAGGAGCGAAGCACGGCATTCGCGCCATCGGTCGCGTTTTGCACGAATACCAGGTCTTCCGCGCGCGAACCGACGAAGGTTGCAAGTTCTGCTCTTGCGGCATCCAGATGCTGTGGCAATTCGCGCGTCATGAATCGCACGGGTTCCGCTTCCATTCGTTCCTGCCACTCGCGCTGCACTGCCAGCACCGGGCGCGGACATGCCCCGAAGGAACCGTGATTCAAAAAAATCACATCGTCATCTAAAAGCCACTCTTTGCGGATCGCTTTGCCAAATGTCATAGTGGGCCATTAACGCAAAGTTGCTTGGCGATGAATCCCCGGTGCTGCTCACTGACTTTTTGTAGCAGTGACCTTTAGGCCACGGCGATTGTTCCGCATGGATAATTTTGCCGTGACCTAAAGGGCGCGGCTGCAAAAACCTCATAATCACGGTTCAAACGAATGCCTCTTTCTATCTCTTTGATCGCAATCATTCTCGGCGTCATCGAAGGGCTGACGGAATTTCTTCCGGTTTCCTCGACGGGCCATCTTATCGTATTCGACCGGCTGCTCGGCTTCCAGTCGATGTTGCAAAGCGCCGGCAAAGCGGAACTGTTCGAAATCGTCATCCAGCTTGGCGCGATCCTCGCGATCGGAGTGCTCTACCGCAAGCGGCTCGTGGACAGTCTCGTTTCCAAATCGCTCGAAACGAAGGCGGGGCGCTTGCGCACCAATTTGTTTATCGCGTTTCTGCCAGCGGCAATTGTGGGGCTCATCACACATCACTGGATTACCACCTACCTCTTTAATCCACTCACGATCGGGATTGCGCTGGTCCTCGGCGGTATCATCATTATTATTATCGAAAAATCGACGCGGGAAGATAATCGCGAGATCGTCATCGATACGATGACGACGCGGGATGCCCTTGTCATTGGTTTGGCACAAACGCTTTCGCTTATTCCCGGCACCTCCCGCGCGGCGGCGACGATCATCGGCGGAATGCTGCGCGGCGTCAAGCGAGCGGCCGCGACCGAGTTCTCCTTCCTGCTTGCATTTCCCGTAATGATTGCCGCCTCCGGGTATGAGCTGATGAAATACCGTCACCTTCTCACGCACGATATGATCGGAATGATTATGCTCGGCTTCATCACTTCGTTCGTGGTCGCGCTGGCGGTCGTCGCGTGGTTTATTCGTTATGTGCAGCGGCATCCATTCACCGGATTCGGATTTTACCGCATATTCTTTGGCGCGATCGTCATCGCGCTCTGGGCGGCGAAGGTACTGGTGTAACCAATCCCTCGCGTGGAGTGTGGCAGCATCGCCCACGATGCTTCCCTCGCCACACTCGATCTCCGGGATGGCGAGGGCGCCATCCGCCACGCCTCGAAAGCCCATGAATTTCTTTCCATAATGGAATCGGAAATTCAGAACGGAATGGGGCGAAGTTCGAAATCGAGCGGGATTGGCCATTTTATTGTGCAGGAGCATATTGGCAACCGATTTGTAATAAGGGAAGGCATAAGAGTTACTCTCTCTTAAAAAAGAGTCTTTTCTCACACGGATGACATTCATCCGATCATCTTGACCTCCTACAGTCACATAAAGAACAGGGCGAGAGAACAGAAAGGCGAGTACTATATTTAGTATTCGCCTTTCATATTTTAGACCAGGATGTTCAGGATGGAAAGGGTTTTCAGGATGGAACCGACATTCGCCTCCTATCGAATATCGTATTTCCTCTGCTTTATTAGTGGCTTTGCAGGATGCGGTGATTCCGAAAGGATCACCCCGTCCTTCCCGGTCTTCGTCGATTTTTTATCGAGCAGGACGCGATATTTCTGGTGCAGCGCCGCACCCACATGCCGGTATTCTTTCGGCGGCAATTTCTCGAATTCGTACTCGCGGCCGTGGGAAGTTTTTACGTACCACACGCCCGATTTCGTACGGTGGACCGTGCCATCGATCTCAATAGCCATAATGGCAAGGTCCGTCGGGTAGCGCACGGTATCGAGCCGCCGGGTCACTCGGACGATTTCTCCGATCATGCACGTCGATGCCGCATCTTTCACCGGCGATGCCTCGATTACGACATGCATTCCTTCGACGCGCAGCGGATAGACGATGCCGGTATCGCCCGTGAGTTCGAATTGCTTGCCGCTTGCTCGCCCACGATCAACATCGCTTTGCAGGTACCAGCAGCCCCCTTCGAGCGACGAGCGATGCATCGTCCCGGTGATCGTCATGGATTGCGCCAACGCCGGAAACGTTAGTTCCGGAAGCGCCAGACTCGCGAGAAAGAAGAAAAAGAAAAGTGCGGTCAGCAGTGTTTTCATTCACGCTCCTACGTCCTCTCGGCCTGAAAAGTAACAGCGGCATTCGCGTTCTGCGCCAAGCGATTCGCGCAAGCCAGGGAGCGGCGATGCGCCGAATACATGGGTTTATCGGTCACTTAATGGTTGCGTAATAATATAGTAATGACCAAATCCCTATTTTTGCAGTGTGTTAGAGGTTAATACGCGGTTGCGATTTCGTATTCTCGCTCTAATCAGTTCACAATTTACTCAGCTTCGCCTCTTCGGGCGGACAACGCCTTTTTTTACTTTACTCATGAAAAAATTAATACCTGTTTTCGCTTTAGTTCTCATCCTTTCCGCCGGGTTTACCGCTTCCGCCTCCGCGCAGAGCGATTCGACGGTTTTCAAACCCCATTGGTCGTTCAACGGACAGATCTTCGCCGATTATTATTACATGCTTTCGGCGGACACGGCCCCATCCGGTGGCAAGAAGTTCTACTACGAGCCGAATAGCAACACCGGCGGCACGACGGCCAACACGAAGAATTACCAGGCGTTCGACATGCGCCGCGTGCAATTCGGAGCGAATTATTACTACTCGAAAGACATCACCGCGAAAGTCCTGATGGAGCATGAAAGCGCCTACGTCGGCGGAGATGTACTCGGCGACAGCAAAAGCGGTTTTTACGTGAAAGAGGCAAGCCTGACGTTCGGGAATTGGATTCCGATGGCGAATGTCATTTTCGGACAGCAGGCCATGAATCTGTTTTCGATGGATGAAGGCCTCATGGGCTATCGCGGTGTCGAGAAATCAATCCTCGATATGCGTGGCATGACCGAGACTGGCTCGAATGACCTCGGCATCCAGGCCCAGGGTAATTTCGACGCGGGCAAAGATTTCGGCTATTCTGTTGCATTAGTGAATCACAATAATAGTTCTAAAATCGAGAACTTTAGAGACAAAGTTATTGCCGGCGAACTCTACGCAAAGCTCCTCGATAAACATATCGTGATCGATGTTTCCGGGGATGACGGTGGGCAGCCGACCGCGACCAGCGGACTCGATTCCGGTTATTCGGCATCGAACTCCCTCTGGAAGATCGCCGCGGCTTACACCTCGAAGCCGATCACCATTGGAGTGGTTTATGCGAACCATACTAAAGGGGGGCAAACCGCAGTCAAGTCGGATCCGGGTGGCGATGCGGTCGAGAGCGGGCTTTCCGTCTTCGCGCATGGGCAGATCATCCCGAAGAGCCTGAATGCCTTCGCCCGTTATGACATGTTCGATCCGAATACGAAGGCGAACGACAATTCGAGCGGCCGCAAAGAGAGCTTCATCATGGCCGGCCTGGACTGGATCCCGGATGCCGATGTGCAGAATGTCCATGTCGATCCGAACATTGAGATTAACTCTTTCACGGATAAAAGTTCCGCCGGGGTCAGCTACGAACCGATTACCGTTCTGCGGCTCACATTCTGGGCAAAGTTTTGAGCACCTACTCTTAGTTAATGGATGAAGGATGGTGTAGCGCGAACTTCGGTTTGCGACCCCCAAAATCGCAAACTTTAAGTTTGCGCTACACCGTTCTCATCGGTTTCATTTCATCAAGTTTTAACTCACGAATTAACCGAATCACTGACGATCAACATGCATAAATATACATCACTTTTTAGTTCTACGCTGCTCGCGGCGCTCTTCGCATCCTCGATGATGCTTGCCGCGGGATGTTCGAAAAAGGCGGATAGCTCCGCCACCGATTCGACAGCTGCCACGGCGTCGGCAACCACCTCGACCGGCCTCACGGGCGCGGGATCGACGTTTGTCGATCCCATCATGACACATTGGGCGCCGGAATATACAAAAGAAACCGGCGTGCCGGTCAATTATCAGTCCGTCGGCTCGGGCGCGGGCATCAATAATTTGATCGATCGCACGGTCGATTTCGGCGCTTCAGACGCTCCGATGAACGCGGACGAGCTGGCGCGCGCCAAGGACCCCGTTGTCCATGTTCCCGATGTCATCGGCGCGGTCTGCGTTTCCTATAACGTAGCGGGCATGCAGAGCGGGTTGCATTTTAGCGGCCCGGTGCTTGCCGATATTTATCTTGGCAAGATCAAGAAATGGAACGACCCGCAAATCATGAAGCTGAACCCGGGCAAGAAACTCCCGAATGCCGCGATCTTCACCGTGCATCGTTCCGATGGTTCCGGCACGACGAACATCTTCACCGATTACCTCTCGAAGGTAAGCCCGGAGTGGCAGAGCACGGTTGGGGAAGGTAAAGAAGTCAAGTGGCCGAACGGTCTTGGCGGAAAGGGCAACGAAGGTTGTGCGGGAATTTTGAAGCAGCATGACAATTCGATCGGCTACATCGAGCTTGCGTATGCGGTGCAGAATAGCATTCCGTATGCGGATATGCAAAATTCCTCCGGTAACTTTATCACTCCGAGCGTGGCCTCCGCCGCCGCGGCAGCGACCGCGTTCCCGATGCCGGAGAACATGACGAAGTTCATCACGAACACCAGCGCCCCGCAAGGCTACCCGATCACGGGATTTAGCTGGCTCATCTTCTATCCGAACGGAGCGAAGGCGGAAGAAGTGAAGAAATTCATGCTCTGGGCCGTGACCAAAGGCCAGGCCGATAACGAGGCGCTCTATTACGCGCCGCTGCCGCAGTCGGTCGTAACGGCGATTTCCGCGCAACTCCAGCCGAGCGCGCCGACGGCATCGAAATAATAGCGAAAATTCCTCCGCGCATGATCGGTCATGCTACGAAGCCGCTGTGTGGCATCGGGAATATATTCCCGATGCCACACAATTTTTTTGGTTCTATTTCGCTGGCAGCGGGCGGATTTCCCCCGTCTCTTGAATAATCACCGGGTATCCTTCCACGGTGGACGGAAGCTCGGAGCGAAGGCTATCTGTATTCGAGTCGACGAGGATAAGGATGGCCGGCTTGCCATCCTTCTTTGTTTCTCCGGTTCCGGTCACGCCGGGAATGTTCATCCAAGTGTCGGTATGCTCCGAGAGGACTTTGGAAACGGGCTTCAACGAATCGGCCGAGATTTGCGCCATAGCGGTGGAATTATCAGCGGGCTTCGGGGCGCAGGAACCGAGAATCGCCAGAATGGGTAGCCAGCCAAATCGGGTTAATGCCATATTTCGATGAAGTTAGTTTTTATCGTCATTGCGAGGAGAACGAATCGACAGAAGGGAGATTCGTTCGACGAAGCAATCCGTTTATTTGACGGGAGATTGCTTCGTTGCGTTCGGCTCCCTTCGGTCGCCGAACGCTCCTCGCAATGACGTGCTTCCGGACTTAAAACATAAATGGCCTTTGCAAAAATGCAGAGGCCATTTATTAATTTCGAAGCATGATGCCTTAGAAAGAAGCCGTCACGAACGACAGACCGAAGTCATGCGCGATATGGTCCATTCGGTTCGCGAAGGAAGCGGTGCTCGATCCGGCAAAGTTGAGTCCGACCGGATTGTCGTTTCCATCGACCATCATCGAGCCGCTGTCGCCGGCTTCGATAAACGTCCCGCTCGCGATATAAATCTGGTCGACGAATTTTGCGTGAAAATGCGTATAGCCAACAGTGATCGTTACGTTGATGCCTGCGATCGTGCCGTTGGTATATCCCGTCGTCCGTCCGACTTTCTGTACCGACAAATCTAAAGACGGCGACACGACGGTGTTCGTTGGCGTGTATTGCGCGTCCGGCGACATCGTGGGTGTCCAGCCACCCGAAAGGCCTGGATCGCACTCGGCGAGCGCCGCGTCGTAGTAGTTGTTATGATGGCTATCGATATAATTCCAGGCGTAAAGCTTTCCGACGCCATTGCCGGTGTTGCAGCTGTTGTCATATCTGCCGGGCTGGTCCTGCTGGTCGGCGCTCGTCGCGGCATTCTCGTTGGCAAAAACGTGGTTGCAGCTCAACATAAAGGCCGGGGTCCCACTGTTCACCGTCGAGGGCCAGCTATAGCCTGCGCTATAGACGTGGATCACGTCGTTGCGGTTGCCAGTGGCTTCATACGTCCCGGTGTAGCTTCCGGAACTGGTGAGCCGCGTGGTGCTCACGAGCGCGCCGATCGAGCCGGCCGCGCATTCATCGTTATCGCCAACGCTCACGCCGGCGGGCAATGGAGTGCGATAGTTACCAGTGTATCCATACGCGGTGACGGGTCCGACCATCTCCGTTTGGGTCTTCAGTCCTTCGAGCATCTCGGGAATTCCCGCAACGCCAGGATGCTCGGTGAATACCAGAATGACGGCCGCGTTTGGGTTGGAATGATCCAAGCCAACGCCATCGCCGATCACGCCGGAAATATTGAGTAAATCATTCTCATGCCGGCCCTGCACGGCGATGGCATTTTGAACGAACGCCGGCTGGTGCGACCAATCCGCATGATAATTCGCTGCCGGCGAAACAGCCAGGGGAAGCGATGATGGCGGAGCGCCACCCGGTGCGCCCGACTGATTGCAACTCCAAAGCGAAAACGAAACCAGCGAGAGACCCAACAGGAGACTCCCGCGACGAAGGAAACCGTTCAAGTAGTTCATAACGATGGAATTAAAGTGAATAAACGAAGCGGACGACGTGACCGAAGCACGATTCAATCAGGATATCCTGAAGCACAGACGATTCGCCGTCCGAATGACAATCAACTGTTGTGAATGTAAAGAAGCAGTGACGCCAATCAAACGAAATTTTATTCCCGCAGTTCCCCCAAAGTAACCCGCGCTTTCGGCGAAGCGGACTTGCCTGAATTACTCCCCTTTTTCTTCAGAAGGGGGCTTTTTGTGGTGTAGCGCAAACTTCAGCTTGCGACCCCGCGACGAAATCGCAAACTGAAGTTTGCGCTACACCATTCCCTACTGCGGCTGAAAGGGCGTCATCGCGTCGCCATTCGGCCCAATACGCTGCGCAAAATGGAACTGGCCATCGACGATCTTAATGATCGTGATCGGTTTCGAGGCATTGTGTTCTTTGTCGATGGTAATCGAACCGGTTACGCCCGGGAAATTCTTCGTGTTCGCAATCGCATTTTTTAGCTTCACGGAATCGGTCGAGCCGGCGCGCGTAATTGCATCCGCAAGGATGCGGGTGGCGTCGTAGCCCAGCGCCGCCATCGCGTCGGGAACGGCATGGTAGCGATCCTGATATTTTTTGATGAAGAGCTGGACCGTCGTATCCGGATCGTCGGTCGAGAAGTGGTTCGAAAAATAAGTGTTGTTGAATTGCTGCTCCGCGCCTTTGGTAAGCTCCGGCGAATCCCAGCCATCGCCGCCCAGGATCGGCACGTCGATGCCCAGCTCCCGCGCCTGGCGGACGATCAGCGAGACCTCGGTATAATATCCGGGAACGAAAATTACGTCCGGGTTCGCGCCTTTGATGCTCGTGAGCGCCGCGCGGAAATCTTTATCGCCCGTCGAATAGGATTGCTCGCTCACGATCGTCCCGCCCAGGAACGTGAAGGTGTTTTTGAAGGCATCGTCCAGGCCGACGGAATAGTCCTCCTTCACGTCCAGCAGGATGGCCGCGCGTTTTTTGCCGAGGGAATTATACCCGAATCGGGCCATCGTCTGCCCCTGAAACAAATCGGTATAGCAAATGCGGAAAATGTAATCGCCTTTTTTCGTTACGTCCACGTTCGTCGAGGCGGGCGTGATCATCGGGACGTGCGCGGCCTGGCAAATCGGCGCGGCGGCCATGGAGCGGCTGCTTGCCACTTCGCCGAGCACCGCGATGACATGGTCCGCATTCACGAGCTTCTGTACGCTGGCGACCGCGTCCTCGGTCTTGGATTGATCGTCCTCGGTCATGAGATCGATCTGCTTGCCGAGCACGCCGCCAGCCGCGTTGATCTCATCGGTGGCCAGCACATCGCCATTATGGACCGACTGCCCGAACGTCGCCGTCCCGCCCGTGAGCGAAGCGAATTCCCCGACAGGAATGGTGTTCGTGGGGCCGCCAGCGGTGCGGCAGCTCGAAAAAAGAAGCGCACATAGCGCGAAAAATGCGAAAGATTTTAATAGTGATTTCATGCTTCGTCGATTAAAATGCGTACTCCGGCCGTAACGAACAGATAACGGAACCACAAAAATACGATAAAATCCGCGCCTCGCAATAAAACGCATTATCTGGCTACGGCTCGGACCGCTTCCTGACGAAGCACCGCGCCTTCAAAATATCGAAGTGTCCGCTTCAATCCCTCGCTTCGCCGCACTTTCGGTTCCCATCCCAGCAGCGATTTCGCGAGCGTAATATCGGGCTGACGAATTTTCGGATCGTCCTCTGGCAGCGGCTCGAACATGATCTTGCTCTCGCTTTCGGGGACCATCGCAAGAATCTCTTTTGCTAACTCCAGCATCGTCACTTCATCCGGGTTCCCAATATTTACCGGCAAATTGTAATCGGACATCAGCAGCCGGTATATTCCTTCGATGAGGTCGCTCACATAGCAGACGCTCCGCGTCTGCGAGCCATCGCCGAAGACGGTAATCGGCTCGCCGCGCAGGGCTTGCGACATGAATGCCGGAATCGCGCGGCCATCGTGCAGACGCATTCGTTCACCGTAAGTATTGAAAATCCGAATGATGCGCGTATCCACGCTGTGATAGCGATGATATGCCATCGTGAGCGCTTCGGCGAATCGCTTGGCCTCGTCATAGACGCCGCGAATGCCGATGGGGTTGACGTTGCCCCAATAGGTCTCCTTCTGCGGATGCTCGGTGGGATCGCCATAAGTTTCGCTCGTCGAGGCGATGAGAAACCGCGCGTTCTTCGCTTTCGCAAGGCCGAGCGCCTTATGGGTTCCCAGCGAGCCGACTTTCAGCGTCTGGATCGGCAGCTTTAAATAATCGATCGGGCTGGCCGGCGAAGCGAAATGCAAAATGTAATCGAGCGGCCCTTCGACGTAAACGAACTGCGTCACGTCGTAATGCACAAACCGAAAGCTCGGCAACCCGAGCAGGTGGGCGATGTTCTCCATCGAGCCGGTCGAAAGATTATCCATGCAGATAACCTCGTGCCCTTCCGAGATGAAGCGGTCACAAAGATGGCTTCCGAGAAATCCGGCTCCGCCGGTGATGAGGGTGCGTGGCATACTAAGGTCAGTCTTCTTTTTTTGATCGTAAACGCTTCATGTCATCGAGCGTCCTTTTACTCTCGCTCGTAATTTTCCTTTTTACTTTGTCCAGGTCTTCTGAGGCGGGAAGTAATTCTGGCCTTATTCCGCGCTCTCCAAGAGCTTTGCGCACTGCTTGATTATTTTGGACGTGTTCATTCACTATGGGGTCTTGCCCTTGGAGATCTTTCTCAACAACATTGACATTGGTCATCTCTGTAGCCAAGTCTTTAGCTTTAATAGTCACAGTTGGAAGAAAATCGGCGAGCGCCCGAGTAGCTGGAACCGATAATTTCTTCTTCATCGCACCAGTCGAAAAGCCACCAAATAGGGCTTGATCTCCCTTAGATCGAATGATACCAAATCCTTGATTATCGACGCCACGCTCATAGATAATTCCAGAGAGCACACGCTCGGTTTCAGTTAACTTTTCGCGGGCGCGAAGACGGTCAATTTCTCCCAAGCGTTGTTCGATAATTTCCTGTTTACGAGTCTGGGCAGCAAAATAGGTCATAGCAAATGCAATGGCGAGCTTCGCAGGATCGCCATTTTGTGCTACAAGATAGCAGGCATAACGTGTCAGTGCGAGATCATCGACCTGACGCTCTCCGCCTTTCCCCAGGGCAATCATTTTGTTGATTTCAACAAAATGATCCGCATCGTTCTCGCCAGAAGTTTTGCAGGCTGTTCGCGCTTTTTCGATGACGGCTAAGAAATTACGCCATTCGGTGTATCCAAGTAATTTTTGAAGCTCGCGCGCGCTCCAACACTCGACTCCACCAACTATCTGGCGGATTGACTCGAAGCTCGTAAAAAGTGATCGAATTAGGTTTGCGTCCATTGCCTCACGCTGAAAAATATTCAGCAATTTTATCCAAGAACTTTTCGTAGCCCTATCTCCTCCCGATCCCATAATACGTAAACCCATACTCGCGCATGCGTTCGGGATCGTAGATGTTGCGGCCATCGAAGATAACTTTGTCGCGGAGCTTCTTTGCGATCAGCTCGAAGTTCGGATTGCGGAATTCATTCCATTCCGTCACGACGACGAGCGCGTCCGCACCTTCCAAAGCATCGGTATTCTTGCGAACGTATTGGAGCTGCTCGCTCTCGGGCAGCACGGTCTTCATCGGCTTGATCGCAGCGGGATCGTTGGCGCGAACAGTGGCGCCGTGGTGCAACAAGCCGCGAATGATTTCGATCGATGGCGCTTCGCGGATGTCATCCGTGCGCGGCTTGAACGCGAGGCCCCAGACGGCGAACGTCTTGCCTTCGATATTTCCGTTGTAGTGAAGCAAAATCTTTTGCAGCAGCTTCGTCTTTTGGCGATTGTTGGCTTCATCGACGGCTTTTAGAATCGTGAAATCATGCCCCAGTTCTTCCGCCGTTTTGACAAGCGCTTTAATATCTTTTGGGAAACAGCTCCCGCCAAATCCAACACCAGGGAAAAGAAATTGTGGGCCGATACGGCCATCCGAGCCAATGCCAATACGAACGTGATCGACATCGGCGCCAACGAGATCGCACAGATTCGCGATCTCATTCATAAAGCTGATTTTCGTGGCGAGAAGGGAGTTCGCCGCATATTTCGTCAGCTCCGCCGATTTCTCGTCCATGATGAAAATCGGGTTTCCCGTGCGGACGAACGGCTCGTACAATTCCTTCATCACCATGATTGCGCCCGGATCGCGGGAGCCGACGACAATGCGATCCGGCTTCATAAAGTCCTGCACGGCCGCGCCTTCTTTCAGGAATTCTGGATTGGAAACGACTTCGAGCGGAATGTCGGTCGTCGATTCGAAGATGGCGCGCACGCGATCTGCCGTTCCGACCGGCACAGTGGATTTATTCACGATAACTTTTGGCTCCGTCGCTATCGCGGCAATATTCTTCGCGGTTTCGAGGACCATCGAAAGATCCGCAGCGCCATCGGCGCCGGGCGGGGTGGGCAGCGCGAGAAAAATTACTTCGGCAGAATCGACGGCCTCTTTCAGATCGAGCGTGAAGCGCAAGCGCCCCTCCGCCGAATTGAATCGAACGAGTTCTTCCAGGCCCGGCTCGAAGATCGGGATAATGCCCTTGCGAAGATTTTCTATTTTTTCCGGAACGATGTCCATGCAGAGGACCTGATTGCCCGTCTCGGCAAAGCCGGCGCCCGTCACAAGGCCGACGTAGCCCGTTCCAATGATTGCGATATTCAAAGTGCTTTTCTTAAGTGCTAAGTGCTGAGAACCGTGCGATAACACCAATGCCGTAAAAATGCTTCACTGTATTTTGTAGCCGTGACCTGAAGGTCACGATGTATTCGCTCCGTCACCGTGACCTGAAGGTCACGGCTATGAACTTCCCCACGCTTCTCTTTATAAGAAATTCTTTTAAGAAGAATTAAATACATAGTAATAAATATAATAGCGGTGGAAATGTTAGTAAGCACGAATGTCGAGCAGGAGAGGCAAACGCAGCAACGAGATCGCTCACGTTCACATCTTATCCTTCACCTTGAGAAGTAGTGGGGAATTCGTGTTCGCGGAACATCCCACGAACGTATCCACGCGAGTTCACATGCGAATGGTTACTGCCCACCGGATAGCGCGGGTTCTGAAGCTTGGAGTGTGGAAGCATGAAGTTACGAGGAAGTTGCTATCCACGGGATGGGGATAAACGCTGGATTAACCACCTTGTGCCGATGGTGGTGAGCTTTTCATGCACAGCACAAATTTTTACCGTACTTTTGCACTCAAAGATTGTAACCTTTGGCGGTTTCGTGGGTCTTCTTAGTAGTTACCTCATCACGATGGGCTGGCATTAAGGTGATTCCCTGAATGATTCAGGCACAAGGAGCAAATGAGGGGCAATTTTGAATACCTTCGCGATTTTCAGTAAACCTTCGAGGCTTAATTTCTCTTCTGAACGTTCGACACGGGCGATGTAATTTGAGTGCAAGGAGACTTTTGCAGCAAGCGATTCCTGCGTAAATCCAAGTTTTTTTCGGTAACCTCGAATGTTGTTAGCAATGACCTTATGATAATCCACTCAACAAAGGTAGTCCAAAATTCGAGAGAGCGTCTGTCCGTTTCTCGGATAGTCGGAGTTTTTCTTCGTATCTTTGTAAAACCTTAGAAAAGGAACACACCATGAAAAAGAGCATTTTCGCATTTCTTAGCATTCTCTGTCTCGCCGGAACCGCAGAGGCACAATCCTTTGCAGTCTCGCCCGATAGTTGCCTTGGCGGTTCACAGACTCAATTCACAATCCGTGGGTCTGGAACCCACTTTTCATCCGAGTCTTACTTAGCTGTCATCCTCCTTGATGGTTCTACGCCAATCGGTGAGGACAATGCCGCTAATGTCGTGAACGATAGCCTAATAACCACCTCCCTTGTCGCGCCCGATACGGCCGGTTGGCTTGCTGTGGAAATCATCGACCTGGCGGACACTACTAATCGGATAGCGAATTCAAGAGCGATTTACGATCGCGGAAGCCCAACTCCAGAAATAGTCTCTGTGTCTCCCACGAGTGGTTATCGAGGTCAAAAGCTTTTCATCGATATTCTCACTGCCGGGATAGATATAAGGCAATCACTACCGCAGTCGATTCTTTTCGTCTTAGATAGCACCCATTCCTTTACCGGCCATTGGAGTGTAGCGGGCTATTCGGATTTGTGGTCGGAAATCACGATCCCCGATTCCATGCCCGAGGGTACCTACGACGTTGTACTTATTCAAGATACTTCGGAAACACAATCGTCGATAACCGTTGCCAAAGCATTCCAAGTATTATCGGACAGCTTCTTTTCGTTCCAATCGCCCGGCCCCACGGAGGATACCTTCTCAGTTGTGATGTTGGCGCGAGGGTTAGGCTTCACTTCGCAATCAAACGTTTCGCTCGTTTGCGATACCGATTCGGCATTACATTATACGGCTGCTTCGGTGTTTGCCGAGGGCGATAGCATGCTCACGGCGCGCTTTATATTCAGCGTGGCTGCCCGAACTGACCCTTACGACGTGGTCATCGGTGGCTTCTCTCGTGGCTTGATCGTCATGGACACTTTCAACAATGCTGTAGCATTTGAGGAACTAAGCGGCGTCACATCAGCGAACCAGAATATTAATTTGGGTTGCCCAGAAGTCATGCCTAATCCAGTGGATGATCGAACGACTATTTTCTTCTCTTTGCGCAAACCGAGCCATGTGCGCCTGCGGCTGCTCGATGCCCTGGGTCGAACCGTGGCGACGTTATGCGACCGTAGCCTAAACGCCGGCCCGCAACGCTTCGAGTGGCTTACACAAGATTTGCCTGCGGGAAGTTATTTCTACGAACTGACCACCGGCGAGGAGATATACGGCGGTCGGGTGATCGTCCGGC
>DASRZC010000068.1:0-18962 GCA_035686785.1 Kapaibacterium sp. (SeqCode) | reverse complement strand
CGCCCGGAACCTACGATGCGGAAATTCACGGAAATACATACACTGGTGGCTCCTACGATTATTATACGACGTTCCTCGTCAACCCGCATCCCATCATTACCCCGGACAATCACAATCTGCCGAGGGCCGATGTCGATACCGTGAACCTGACCGGTTCGGGCGTTAACTTTATTTCGGGAAGTCAAGACGTAACGATAGTCAAGTTAATAAAGGAAGATCCGGACACGATTACAGCTTCCAAGGTCACCGTTACGAGCGACACATCCCTTTCGGCGTTCTTTACCATTCCCCAGGACGCGCGGCCAGGCTTTTACGACATCGCTATCACCGAGCCGGGAACGAATCGGATTGTGACGGGAAGAGGCGAAGTCTTTGTCAAGGGGACCTATCAAGATTCGGGTTATGTCACTCTACCGAGCGTTGTAACGCAAGGTCAAACGGTAACCATAACCACCGCATCCAATATTTCAGCGCAACCATATTGTTATCCTTCGGACATTTATCTGCAAAATGGCACATCGAAAATTCCGGGATCGGTCGTCTATGCAGCTTTCCCCGATACGATCATTGCAACTTTCCAAATTCCCGCTACAGCCGACACGGGACTATACAGCATTACGATGATGCTGACCTGTGACAGCGAGTGCTGCAATTTTGATTCGATTCCAAATGCGGTAAACATCGAGGCTCCCGCCGGCGTTGCGGATAATAATCCATTACTCGCTGAAATCAATTCGCTCCGCGTTTCCCCCAATCCCACGCAGGATAATCTTACGATTTCATTCATACTTAATTCCCCGACCCATCTGCGCCTCCGTCTTTTCGATGCGCTGGGCCGCACGGTTGCAACGCTCTGCGACCGTAATCTCGGTGCGGGCGCGCAACACTTCGAATGGTCCGCGCGCGCATTGCCGGCGGGAAGTTATTTCTACGAACTCACCACCGGCGAGGAGATGCACGGCGGGAGCATCATCGTGCGGCATTAGGAATCCCCTCACCCCTGCCCCTCTCCCCGGGGGCGAGGGAAAAAACTACTCCCTCTCCCCCGGGGAGAGGGGCAGGGGTGAGGGGTGAGGGAACACCAATTTTCAATTTCATGCCAACCACCAATCATCCCGATCTCGGCCCGCTCGACCCTCGATTGAAGGCATGGGCACGCGAGAATCGAAAGAGCGCAACGCTATCCGAAGACTATCTCTGGCGCGGCCTTCGCGGCAGAAGATTAGAAGGCTTAAAGTTCCGGCGTCAGCACATCATCGAACCCTTCATCGTTGATTTTTTCTGTAGCGAGCATCGACTCGTCGTCGAAATCGACGGCGATATCCATGACCTTCCAGAGGTTAAGAATCGAGATGTATCTCGCCAGCAAGAATTAGAGCGGCAAGGTTATCGGATTATCCGGGTTCGAAGTGATGATGTGGTGGCGAACTTAACAGGCGTGCTCACTCAAATCGCGGTCGCCTGTGGAATAGAGAATCCGCGAATCTGAAAAATCCTCTCACACCCGCGCCCTCACCCCTGCCCCTCTCCCCGGGAGAGAGGGGTTCTAAGTCCCTCTCCCTCG
Source organism: Kapaibacterium sp. (SeqCode) (assembly GCA_035686785.1). Classification (GTDB taxonomy): domain Bacteria; phylum Bacteroidota; class Ignavibacteria; order Palsa-1295; family Palsa-1295; genus PALSA-1295. The sequence goes on along the minus strand of DASRZC010000068.1, from coordinate 17,398 downwards.
GGGAGAGGGTTGGGGTGAGGGGCCATTTTATTTCGTAATTTTGTATCTTAACATTCCTTCCAATTTCTCATCATTCCTTTCAAAATACGATTATGCCACTCATTCTCGATCTTACCGCCCGCGAAGTTCTGGATTCTCGCGGAAATCCTACCGTTGAAGTTGATTGCACCTTAGACGATGGCTCGTTTGGCCGCGCTATTGTGCCAAGCGGTGCCTCCACCGGCGAGCGCGAGGCCGTCGAACTCCGCGACGGCGATAAAAAGCGCTACGGCGGCAAGGGCGTGCTGAAGGCCGTCCATAATGTGAACGATGAGATTAACGCCGCGCTCATCGGAATGCCGGCGCTCGAACAGCGCGCAGTCGATGAGACGCTTATCGCGCTAGATGGCACGCCGAATAAATCGAAGCTCGGCGCGAATGCGATTTTGGGTGGTTCGATGGCGGTCGCGCGCGCCGCGTCGGAATCGGTGGGGCTGCCGCTCTACCGCTATTTGGGCGGCACAGGCGCGTATCTGCTTCCGGTGCCGCAGATGAACATCATCAATGGCGGAGTCCACGCCGATAACTCTCTCGACTTCCAGGAATTTATGATTCTTCCGGCGAAAGCTCCAAGCTTCCGCGAAGCCTTGCGCATGGGCGCGGAGACATTTCATGCGCTGAAATCGGTGCTGAAAAAGAAGGGGTTAAACACCAACGTCGGTGATGAGGGCGGTTTCGCGCCGAACGTGAAATCGACGGAGGAAACGCTGGGTTACATTATGCAGGCCATCGAGCAAGCGGGCTACAAACCCGGCGTTGATATTTTCCTTGCCATGGACTGCGCCGCGAGCGAAATGTGGCGCAATGGGAAATATGAGAAGTACAAATCCTCGCCGGGAACAAAGCTCACGCGCGAGGAGATGGTGCGCGAATTCGAAAAGTTGGTTCGGAACTATCCCATCTGCTCCATCGAGGACGGCATGGCCGAGAACGATTGGGAAGGCTGGAAAATGATGACCGATGCACTGGGCGATAAAATCCAGATTGTGGGCGATGACGTTTTCGTTACCAATACCAAAATCATCGCGAAAGGAATCGAGGAAGGCATTGCGAATTCCGTCCTCATCAAGCTGAACCAGATCGGCACGATCACCGAAACGTTCGACGCCATCGCGATGACGCAACGCGCGGGATACAGCGCCGTCATCAGCCACCGCTCCGGCGAAACGGAGGACACCACCATCGCGGACGTAGCCGTCGCCGCCAACGCCGGACAGATCAAGACCGGCTCCGCCAGCCGCACCGACCGCATCGCGAAGTACAACCAGCTCATGCGCATCGAAGAGCAGCTCGCCGGCCAAGCGAAGTTTGCGGGGCTGGGGGCGCTGGCGGTTGATTATCGGTTCAAGAGCGCGACGGGGAAGTTTGGGACGAATGAGGCAGTAAAGAAACGCGTTGTAAAGGAGGCGAAGTAATGCCGACAATGCCATTCGACGAAATATTGATGGATCACTTGCAGGACCCGGAATCAATCGCTATCTTCCTGAACGATGCGATCCAGAGCGGCAATGCTGAAGAAATAATTCAGGCAATTCAAATAGTTATGGAGGCCCACGACGATAGCATGAACTGGAATGAGCTTTCGCTTTACGTTCCCAAAATCCTGACGCAACTCCATAAATATGGGCTGAGTTTAGAGTTCCGGCCAAGCAGCGTGGCGGCGCAGACGCATTGAGTGCCGAAATTGGCGGGGCGGCTGTAACTTTCACGCATTTAATGTGTTCTTGGTGCAGAAAGGAACATCTTCGATGGTCAATCATACAAGGTTCTTCCATGCCGCTCTTGCGGCGACGCTTTTCGTGACGTTTGGCGTAACACGTCCGGTTCATGCGCAATGGGTGCAAACGAATGGACCCTGGGGCGGCACTGTGATTTCGCTTGCGTCCCTCGGCTCCGAAGTTTTTGCAGGAACGGATGGCGATGGAGTCTTTAGATCGACCGATAGTGGTGTTACATGGACGCCGGTGAACAAGGGTATCGTTCTTCAGGACATCTTTGGGATTCAAGTCCACGCGCTCGCGACGCTCGGAAACTATCTCTTCGCTGGCACCGATGTCGGTGGTGTCTTTCGCTCAACGGATGATGGCGAAAGTTGGGATCGGATTGATACGGGACTCAGGATTCCTTACGTCCAGTCGCTATTGGTGCAAGGCACAACACTTTTCGCGCTTTCCGGTGGGCTCTTCCGCTCGACCGATAGCGGCTTGACCTGGTCCGATGCCGCCATCGCTTTCCCCGGCGAGAACATCACAGCCATTGCGACGACCGGGACGACACTCTTCGCCAGCATGCTTGATTTCGGTGTATGGCGTTCGACCGATGAGGGCGCCCATTGGAAAGCCGCTAATAATGGGCTACCAAGCCGTGCGGTCGGTATGCTATACGCGACCGGGCCCAACCTCTTTTTATCGGTCAGAATCGCCGACACGGCAACCCGCATGTTTCGATCGACGGATAATGGCGAAAGCTGGACCGCGACCGGTGCCGGAATCACGAATCTCAACGTAGGTATCCCTGCGATCATAGCCAACGGCACTGGCTTGCTTGCCGCTACCGACGGCGCAGGCATTTTTCAATCGACTGACAGCGGGGCAACATGGACTGCTGAGGCAAGCGACGGTCTCACAGATCATAGTGTGCAGGCACTTGCGGCAAACGGGACAAGTGTATTTGCCGGGTCTTCGTACGGCGGCGTCTTCCGATCCACCGACAACGGTGCAAGTTGGAATTCATCCAGCGAGGGCATGATGCGCCTCGATGTTTCTTCCATGTTTCCAGCCGGAGCAAATCTTTTTGCTGACATCGTGAATTATGGCATGTTCCGTACCTCCGACGCAGGCACGAACTGGACGTGGGCGAGCAGCGGTTTCGACGATCAGATCCAGGCAATGGCGAACATCGGATCGAACATAATCGCCGCCGGAGAAAATACCACGATCTATCGTTCGACCGATGACGGCGCAAGTTGGACACAGGACAGCAATGGGCTGACTCATGCGTGGGACTTGGCCGCAAGCGCAACGAAGCTGTTTGCCGCCGGACGCGATGACACCATAAGTGGGGTATTTCTCTCCACCGACAGCGGAGTGAGTTGGACCTTAACTGCAGGCATGGGACTCCTGCGTTCCCCAAGTGCAATCTTTGCAGTAGGCTCGAACCTCTTCGCGACTGTCGACACAAGCACTCGCATCTACTTTCCCAATGACCCTCCTGACTATTACGAAATTATTTTCCTCAGTACGGACAACGGCGCAACCTGGCGACCAGCAAGCACGGGGCTGCCGGCGCACATCGCAATTCGTTCGTATGCGGCCATCGGAACCAATCTCTTCGTATTGGCGGACAGCGGGTATTTTTCCGGAGAGATGGCTGGGATTTTTCGCTCTACCGATAGCGGAACAAGCTGGACGCGGTCAAGCGCAGATTTGCCGGATTCCATGCTCTATACGCTGATTGCAAGCGGAACCAATCTTCTTGCGGGGACAGAAACAGCGGGCGTTCTTCTTTCGCGCGATAGCGGCGCTAATTGGACCGTGGTAAATGGTGCATTGATGGATAGCACGGTCATGCGTCTTGTGGTAGCTGGACCGGATCTCTATGCTATGGCGGGCTCGTCGTACCCCACGACTGTCTGGCGCCGCCCCCTCTCCGAAATGATTCCCCCGAGCGCGGTTTCGGAACCAACGATAGCCGCTTCGCAAATTCAAAGCTATCCCAACCCCTTCTCTCAATCCACAACGATTAGCTTCACCACGCCCGAACGCGGCGCGGCGGAAGTGAGCGTCATAAATCTTCTCGGCTCGGAAGTTGCGCGGCTCTTCGCGGGCGAGCTGGCTGTCGGCCCGCATTCCTTCACCTGGGATGCGCGAGAGATGCCGCCGGGAATGTATGAGTGCATTGTGCGGATGAATGGGGGCGTGGAGCGGGTGCCGATGGTGCTGACGCGCTAATGTAGCGCAAACCCTTCGACAGGCTCAGGGCAGGCTTTTAGTTTGCGACTTTTGGAATCACACGCCAATTATTGCGTTTCATATCCCTCTGAATCGCAGACTGAAGTTTGCGCTACAACTCATGCAAATAAAATTCGGTACCGACGGTTGGCGCGATGTCATCGCGGAAAACTACACTTTCGAGAACGTCCATCGCGTCGCGCGCGGGACCGCGCTCTATTTTAAGAAGCAGCCGAATGCGGAGGCGGGCATCATCGTGGGATACGATGGCCGGTTCCTTGGCCGCGAGTTTGCGGAGCTAACGGCGCGAGTATTGGCTTCCGAAGGACTCAAAGTCTTTATCGCGAAGACTGTCGTCTCTACTCCTGCAACTTCTCTCGCGATTGTAAAAAAGAAGCTCGCTGGCGGCGTGATGATTACGGCCTCGCATAATCCGGCGAAGTATAACGGCTTTAAGGTCAAAGGTGATTATGGCGGCTCCGCGCTGCCCGAAGCCATCGATGAAATCGAGCGTGTAACGAATAGCGAGAAGAACGTCGCTTACGTTGCCCAAAATCCAGATCTCCTTTCGTTCGATCAGCTTGTGAAGGACAAGCGCGTTCAGGAATTGGATGCGAAGGCGATTTACGTAAAAGAGCTGGCGAAGCTTATCGACGTAAATAAGATCAAGCGAGCGAAGACGAAAATCGCTTACGATCCGATGTACGGCGCGGGTGTCGGGAATCTGGAATCGCTTTTTCCCAGCGCGGCGATTTTGCATGATGTCTGGAATCCCGGTTTCGGCCACACGCGCCCGGAGCCGCTGCCGGATACGACGCGGGAGCTTGCAAAATTTATCGTCCAAAATCATTTCGATATTGGCCTCGTGACCGATGGCGATGCGGACCGCATCGGCGCGCTCGACGAGCATGGCGAGTTCTTCAGTTCCCAAATGATTCTCTGCCTGCTGCTGCAATATTTGGTCGAGGTTCGCAAGAAGCGAGGCCTCGTCGTCGTGAGCCAATCGGTGACCAGCATGATCGACCAAATGGGAGCGAAATACGGCCTCGAAGTGATTCGAACACCCGTCGGATTCAAATATATTACCGATTACATGCTGAAAGGTGGCGTTCTGATTGGTGGCGAGGAATCGGGCGGGATCGGTATTCCTTCGCTCCATATCCCCGAGCGGGACGGGCTTTATAATGGCCTCCTGCTCTGCGAGATTTGCGCCCACCGGAAGAAATCCCTCAGCAAACTCGTGGAAGCATTAGAGAAAGAATACGGCCCGCATAAATACGACCGCTACGATTTCCACACGACAGATGAAAAAAAACAGCAGGTACTTGAACGAGCTAAAGCGGGCTTCACTGAAATCGCCGGACTCAAAGTCCAGAACACCATTACGATGGATGGCTTCAAATTCGAATTAGAAAAAGACGCGTGGTTCATGCTTCGCGCTTCCGGGACGGAGCCGCTCCTCCGTTACTACGCCGAAGCGCCGACGATGGCGCTGGTGAAGAAGATATTGGCGTTTGCAAAGGGACTCTGAACTATGATTTATGTGATTCGAGTGATTTTTATGATGATGTTCGTTCCTGTTCCGTGAACCATTGCGCTCAAGGATGAGTATGTAAGGAAAACTAAATTATTATGTCACCGGAATCCGCACCCTATTTTCTAATTGCATTCGTTCTTGGAATTGCACTCGCTTCTCTGCTTCTTCTGCGGAAACGCCGGGTGCTCGAAGCAGAGCTGGTTGCGAACCGCGAACGGAAAGAAGAGCTTGAAAAAACGGCCGCTGTTCTCGAAGCCGATAACAGGCAAATACCAGGGCTTCAGTCGGAACTGAAGCGTCTAAATGAAAATGTGATTCGACCCATCGAGAGCGATCGTGCTCGGCTGAGCACACTTGCAGATGAGCGATTCCAAAGCATCGAAAAACTTGAGAGAAAAATAGCCACTTTTGATGAAACTGATGAAGCCGCCAGGAATAAAAATCAAGAGCTTCATACTGAGAATGAGAAACTCAAAGCTCAACTCAATGCAAAACACGAGAATTTTATTGAACTGCAGCAGGCGCGAGAGGAATTAGCGCGACAATTTGAAAGTATTGCGCACAATTTGCTCAAAGAGAAATCAAAAGAGTTCACGGATACCAATAAGGCTATTCTCGACCCTATCAAGGAAGAAATCGAAGCTTTTAAAAAGAAAATCGACGAAGTTTACGACAAAGAATCCAAAGAAAGATTTTCATTAGGCCGCGAGGTGGATAAGCTCGTTCAGCTAAATATCCGCATTAGCGAAGACGCCAATAATCTCACGAAAGCACTCACTTCAAACTCTAAAGTTCAAGGAGATTGGGGAGAATGGATTTTAGAGAGTATTCTTGAAACCTCGGGATTAGTCCGAGATCGAGAATACTTCGCTCAGAATTATCTCCGTGATAAAGATGGAAACGTTATTCTCGATGAGAACGGTAAAAAAATGAGACCGGACTTTCGAATCGTCTACCCCGATGGCAGAGAGGTAATTATTGACTCTAAAGCTTCACTCAGCGCCTATAACCGCTACGTATCGTGCGCGACGGAGCAGGAAGCCAAGATCGCCATCGCCGAGCATCTTACATCCATCCGGAAACATATCGATGAGTTAAGTGCTATTAAGTATCAGGATCACATCTCGGCTCTGGATTATGTGATGATGTTCGTTCCCATTGAGCCAGCCTATTTTCTTGCGATTCATACCGATAATAAGTTATGGGATTATGCTTATAAACAACGGGTCTTATTAACAAGCCCCTCTAATCTCGTAGTAGCATTAAAATTAATCGTTGATCTTTGGAAGCGCGATAATGAGGGCAAGCATTACCAAAAGATTGTGGAACGAGCTGGTTTACTCTACGATAAATTTGATGGATTTGTAAGAGATTTGATCGGTGTCGGTAAAAAGATGGATGAAGCCAAAGGCGAATACGAAGACGCGATGAAAAAGCTCTCCGCAGGGCCGGGCAATCTGGTTCGACAGACAGAGGAACTTAAGAAATTGGGAGCGAAAGCAACAAAACAATTACCTTCTGCGCTTGTGGAACGTGCATCGGAATCCATTTCGCTGGAAATACTTGCTGCTGGTTCCGATGACATGTTGTTGGCCGAATAGGGGCCCAAAACCGGGGTTTCCAGGTAAGGCGAAGCAGCGATTCACCATACACGGCACGGAATTGAGATCAATCCCAAAAATCCTTCGCGTAATCCCCTTCAATCCGCGTATTCCAAGTTCAAGAGTTCACCGGTAACGTAATCGTAAACACACTCCCCTTCCCTTTCTGGCTTTCGACGGAAATCGATCCACCCATGAGTTCCACGAGCCGTTTGGCGATGCGCAGGCCGAGGCCGGTGCCTTCGAAATTGCGAGCCAGCCCGCTCGATTCCTGATAAAACTCCTCGAACAAGTGCGGCAAAAATTCTTCGGAAATGCCTATGCCAGTATCGGCGATCTTAATCTCGATAGATCCGCTCGGATTCGATTCGGCAAGCATCACTCGCACGGTTCCGGCTGGAGTAAATTTAATTGCATTGCCGATGAGATTCAGGAATATTCGTCCCATATAATGGGGATCGAGCATCGCGTTCATCGGCCCCTCCGATTCGAGGACTACGTCAATTCCTTTTTCTCGCGCTTGCGATTCGAGGCTCGTGACGGCATGGCGCGCCTCGGCTTCGAGCGATACAAGCTTCGGATTTAAAATGACCGTGTTTGATTCGACGCGAGAGAGATCGAGAATCCCCTCGATCGTTTCGAACAAGCGGCGCCCGCTGCTCCGAATCGTTGTAGCGTATTCCAGCAACTCGGTTCCCTCGAGCATTTCCGTCAGCAGCGAGGAGAACCCGAGAATAGAGTTAAGCGGGGTCCGTACCTCATGGCTTACATTATTAAGGAAGCTGGTCTTAAGCCGGTTCATCTCTTCGGCACGATCTTTCTCGATCTGCAACCGTGCAAAGGCGCGCTGCACCTCCCCCTCGGCCTCCTTGCGTTTCGTAATATCGGTGAATGCCGCCAGCGTGCCAACAATGCGCCCATCGTGGTCGCGATAGGGTGAAATATTGACATGCATACAGAGCAGGGAGCCATCCTTCCGTGGAATCGAAATCTCATATTCCTCGCGATTTCCAATCAGCCATCGTTCTTTTTGTTCCATGTAGGTCGGCCATGCCTCTTGTGGGAGGAGAAGCTGGTAGGATATCTTGCCGAGCATCTCCGCCGCATCATATCCGATGAACTCCTCCATTCGCTTGTTCGCATAGAGAATTTTGTCGGATATGTCCGTAACGAGCAAACCTTCTCCAAGCCCTTCCACAACATCCATGAAGCGCGCTTCGGTGTCCCCGATGGTTACGGGTTTTCGGGCTTCGTCCGTGACATCACGGGAAGTTACAATAACGTGTCTCGCTCCATCTTTCGTCACAATCGCCTTTCCCACGGATTCAAGAGTGCGCCAGGAGCGATTCTTATGCGGAAATCGGAACCGCGCCGTATGCGGGACGCCCGGGCTGGTAAGCGCGACCATAAAAATGGGGATGACACGCGGAATATCGAGCGGATGAATCATAGAGAAGGCATTACGACCAATCAATTCCTGCTGCGTGTAACCCAGTTGCTGGGTGATCGAAGGACTCTCATAGAGAATGGTGCCCTTGATATCAAGTTCCGTCACAAGGTCAATAAGATTTCCGATGAGCGCTTCCGCAGAAGGAATCCTGCTTTGAGGGGAAAGCTCGAAGGTCGCTTGCTCGGGCATTGGCATTACTCTCGACGCCATTTCGTTCGGCGCCATGGAATTCACGTCCGCCGGTTTTCGGTCGCGATCTCGGAGCGCGAGATAAACCGAGCGAGCAAGCCTCTGCAATTCCGATTCAAGCAGATAATCCTGCGCGCCGCGCCGAAGCAAGGCCATGCCTTCGGCCTCCTGACCGCCTGGAAGTATCACAATGATCGGGATCTCAATTCCAGTTCGGCGAACCGCATCCACAACTTCCTCGAAGGTCATTTCGAAATGCCGCTGGACAAGAAGGAGCACATCGGCATTTCGGCGCGCAAGAGAGTCGGGCAATTCGCTCGCGCTTGCGGCATAAAGAAAAAGCGGAAATAATTGGAATCGCCGCAGGTCATCCTGCAGCGATTCCAGACCGATAGAGCGGTCCTGAAGAATAAGAATAGTTACTTCGTTTCGCACTTCGTGGGTGGGCGGCTGGCAAAGAAGAATCAATTACAGGTTGCAAATATAACAAAATTTCAAGCCGCTTCTCCCAAAAAGTAAGATATAGGAATCGTGAAAACCAGGCGCAAAATTCAGGTTGCCACTAATTCCCGGTATCGCTTGTTTTCGGGCGCAAATTCTACATTTTTTTAGAAAATGCCGAAGAAGAATAAAACTCAAGAAAACGATTCCGCCGTGGCCGAACAGCAGCCTTCTGCCGCTTCGCCTCAAACGGCCGCGGGACCTCCCCCGAATGGGACTCCCACAAATGGAGCATCGCCCAAAGTTGCCGCGCAACCAAATGGCGCTTCGCAAAAACCCGCGCAACAAGCACCCATGCAGACCGATGGTGCGATGGATACCGCGCCGACGGCGGAAACTCCGTCGGAAATAGAATTGCTCGCCCAAACGGTTGCGCCGCAGATTGCGCCTATTTCGCTCAAGCGCATGCCGAACGGCGCAGAGCTTCGCGGACCCGCGCCCGATGGAGCGCGCTCGTTCAAGGGAACTTACGAGCAGGCCGGAGTCGATCGCGAAACTTTGCTCAAGTGGTACCACCTCATGGATTTAGGCCGCATCACCGATACCGCGGCCGCCAATTACTTGAAGAAAGCGATGGGCTGGAGCTATCACGCCCCGTGCGCGGGACACGAGGGAATTCAGCTTGCTATCGGCGTCAGTTTCCGAGCAAAGAAAGATTACCTCTTTCCCTATTATCGCGACCTAATGACCTGCCTCGCGGCGGGGCTTACGGTCGAAGAAATAGTTCTGAACGGGCTTTCGAAGGATACCGACGTTGCCGGCGGCGGGCGGCACATGTCCAACCATTTTGCGAAGATGTCGTTGAACATCGAGACGCATTCTTCACTCACGGACAATCAGGCGCAGCATGTGGCTGGATGCGCACGAGCGATCAAGTATTATAAGCTTGGTGCGGTCTCCATTTTTTCCGGCGGCGAATCGGGAACGAGCGAAGGATTCTTCTATGAAGCCGTCAATGGCGCAACGCGCGAGCAGGTACCGGCGATTTTCGTCATTCAAAATAATAAGTACGGCATTTCGGTGCCGGTTTCGGAGCAATCGGCGAATTCCCGCGTCGCCGATAATTTCCGAGGTTTCAACAATCTTCTCATCACGTACTGCGACGGCACCGATGTGATCGATAGCTACCGCGCGATGCAGGAAGCCTATGAGTGGTGCCTCTCGGGGCGCGGCGCGGCGATGGTACATGCCGATTGTGTGCGGATTGGCTCGCACTCGAATTCTGACCGCCAGGACCTCTATCGCTCCCCGGAAGAACTTGAAGCTGTGAAAATGCGCGATCCCGTTGTGCGTTTTCGAGACTGGCTTGTGAAGAATGAAGTTGCGACGAGCGAGGAGCTTCACCAGATTCACGAAGTGAACCAGAAATTTTTCCGCGAGTCCGCCGACAAGGCTGAAGGAGCGCCGCCAGCCGATGCGACGAGGGTTCTCGATTTCGTTCTTCCTTCCGATGAAGTTGTTTCGAGCGCGCCGTTTACAAAGCAGCCTGAAGATGCCGGAATAAAATTCTATCCTTTCACTACGCCCAAAGGCAAAACAGAGGGCATTCAGTTTATCGAAGGCATCAACGAGACGTTGAAAGAAGAATTTCGCATCAATCCGAACACCTTCCTGTGGGGGCAGGATGTCGCCTCGAAGAATAAAGGCGGCGTCTTCAATGTGACCAAGGGAATGCAGCAAGAATTTGGGCATGAACGCGTCTTTAATGGTCCGATCGCGGAGGATTTTATCCTCGGTTCTGCGGATGGATTCTGCCGCGTCGATGCAGAGCATATTTGGGTCTGCGTCGAGGGCGCGGAATTCGCCGATTATTTTTGGCCGGCGATGGAGAGCTTTATCGAGCTTTCCCATGCCTATTGGCGCACGCGCGGGCAATATGCTCCAAACATTGTTATCCGCATCGCCTCCGGCGGCTATATCGGTGGAGGGCTTTACCATTCGCAGAATTTGGAAGGCATGTTCACGACGATCCCCGGAGTCCGGGTCGTCCAGCCCTGCTTCGCCGACGATGCTCAGGGCTTGTTGCGGAGCGCATTTCGCACGCGCGGCGTGACGGTTTATCTCGAACCGAAATTCCTCTATTATCACCCGATGGCGAAAGCCGAGCCGCTTCACGAAAATGAGCTTACCTCCTTTGGTGAAGCCAGATTGCGGCGTTCCGGTAAAGACCTTTCGATTATCACCTACGGCACAGCCACACACTTCTCCCTCCAGGCCGCCGAGCAGCTTGCAGCCGAGCAAGGCATTCAGGCGGACGTGCTCGATTTGCGCTCGCTCTACCCGCTCGATCTCGATGCTATTTTGAAATCGGTGGAGCGAACCGGCAAGGCCATTATCGTCCACGAGGACAAAGTGACGGGCGGCTTCGGCGGCGAACTTTCGGCACTCATTTCAGAGCATGCCTTCCAATCGCTCGACGCGCCGATCATGCGCGTTGGCTCGACGTTCACGCCCGTCGGATTCGCAAAACCGCTGGAGGATGCGATCCTGCCGAATCCGGCCAAGATCAAGGCTGCCGCGGAGCGGTTGGCGCGGTGGTAAGTTTTGTTTTGCGAACGAAAGATCATCTTTCTTTTTGGAGCACTATGAAACTGACCGACACGCTCGCAGGCTTCGCCGCCCTTATGACATGCCTGATATGTTCTTGCACTACAATTTATCCTGGCGAGTCTGATTTACCTGGAACTTATGTTAATGCTCGCACTGATGACACATTGATGGTCGGATCGACTACGCCTCAACCTTCTGGCGAGAACGTTCAGGGATCCTATTCTCTTCGTGGACCGAATGGGCTCTCGCTTAGCAACTCGACTTTTTATGCTACCCATATTCCCAGAAACATGTGGAAACCCTCTATTTCCGCGACGGAGACTTCCCACGTAGGTGATCAAGACTCCTTCTGGGAAATTATTGTCCCTAAATTTGCCGTACTCGCACTTTCCTATGAAGGCTCATCTTCCCATCTGATTTTAACCCCTCACTTCCCTTTTTAGACGCCCCCTGGAAATGATACCGTAACAGGATATTTCGTAAAGATCCCATAGCGTAATTCAATCAATAGTTGGTCGTAAGGAGCCAAATTCCCCGCCGCGCCGTTCCACCTGTTTCATATTTGTTTTCTAAAGAATGCCATTACTCGAAGTTAAACACCTCAAAACCTATTTTTTCACGGACGACGGCGTCGCCAAGTCGGTCGATGACGTAAGCTACACGGTCGATCGGCACGAAACACTGGGCGTCGTCGGCGAATCCGGCTGCGGCAAGTCGGTTACGGCGCTTTCGATCATGCGGCTCATTCCCGATCCGCCGGGCAAGACGGTGGGCGGCGAAGTCCTTTTTAACGGCACGGACCTGCTGAAGCTGCCGGAAGAAGAAATGCGCAAGATCCGTGGCAATAAGATTGGAATGATTTTTCAAGAGCCGATGACCTCGCTCAATCCCGTTTTTACGGTTGGTAACCAAATCGAGGAGTCGATCCTGCTCCACCAGAAAGTTACGAAAGCCGCCGCGCGCGAAAAGGCCATCGAAATGCTTCGGCTCGTCGGCATTCCCGCACCGGAGCAGCGGTATGGCGAATACCCGCACCAGCTATCGGGCGGGATGCGGCAGCGCGTGATGATCGCGATCGCGCTCTCCTGCAATCCTGAAATCCTCATCGCCGATGAGCCGACGACTGCGCTCGATGTCACAGTGCAAGCGCAAATCCTCGAACTTATCAACCGCTTGCAGAAGGAGCTTGGGATGGGCGTTATCCTCATCACGCACGATCTTGGGGTGATCGCGGAGACTGCCGATAAAGTTGCGGTGATGTATGCCTCACATATCGTGGAATATTCGCAGGTCGATGAAATTTTTCACAATCCCCTCCACCCCTACACCGTAGGATTGCTCGGTTCGATTCCGAAACTCAATATCGAAACAGAGCGCCTGATGACGATCGAAGGGACCGTTCCCTCGCCCGTCAATTTCCCGGTGGGTTGCAACTTCAACACGCGCTGCGCGTGGGCCACGGAGATTTGCTTTAAGGACGAACCCGCACTCCTCGAACACGAGCCAGGGCATTTTTCCGCGTGCCATCATTGGGACAAAGTGAAAGCCGAGCGCCCGGCGGATTTGGTGGAGGCATGATGGCAGCCCTCGACGAAATCGAAATCCCTTCCATTTTCCTGAAGCAGGAGGAATTTGAAGGCGTCACTTTTCGAGGCGAGGCTGCGATTGGACTGAACCTTACGGACCGGAAATTTATCGATTGCATCTTCGAACGTTGCCAGCTAAGTTCGGTGAAACTCGATGGCGCGGTCATCCAGGCCAAATTCAGCAATTCGAAAATCGAAGGGATCAATTTCTTCACCGCGAAGCGATCTTTGCTCTCGCTTAGCTTTGTTGCGTGCCTTATTCGGCATTCGTCGTTTGCCGAATTAAAGATGCCCAAGGTAAAATTCACTGGATGCGAGCTATCCAATGTCGATTTTTCGGATGCCGATCTTGCCGGCGCCGATTTCTCGAATACCACTTTTAAGGATTGCATCTTCCGGAATACAAATCTTTCTAAAGCCGACTTCCGCTACGCTTCCGGATACTTCATCGACCCTACGCAGAATAAAATCCGTGGCGCGCACTTCTCTTCTCCGGAAGTATTGAATTTGCTCGCACCGTTCGAGATTGAAATCGGTTAACTAATTTTGTTTTTATGCAAACGCAAAATTCAGCATCCTGTAAACTAATTTCGCCGCGAGGTACGTTGCGTACCGCGCTTTCGGATCGGGAGCAAGTTCGACGACATCGAATCCGACGATCCTCTTCCCTGCCCTGTTTAGCTCTCTGAAGATTTCCATCGTTTCGTTCCAAAAGAAGCCATCCGGTTCCGGCGTTCCGGTCGAGGGCATGATAGCCGGATCGAAATAATCTACATCGAATGTGATATACACTTCCTCGGAAGGAAGAGCCTGAACGATAGCCTTCTGCCACTGCTCGCCGTGCTCACCTTTTCGGATTCGTGTCGCATAAAACGTTTGAACGCCGAGCGATTTTGCATATTCGAATTCCGCTTTTTCCTGCGCGCGAATGCCGACTTGCACAACACGATTCATCGGAAATCCGAAATCCGCGACGCGCGCCATGAAGCAAGCGTGGCTGTAGGGCGTACCAGAATATTCCATTCGTAAATCCGAATGCGCATCGAAATGGAGGATGGACATTTTCGGATAACGCCCACAGTGCGCTATGATCGGGGCGGTCGAAATCGTATGCTCGCCGCCCAATATGACGACGAATTTGCCATTCGCGATCTCTTTCGCAACGGCTCGTTCTAAAAAATCGAGCATGCCTTTGCCGAAACGCTTGCCGAAATCGAGCGGCGGAAGTGTGGCGATTCCCACCTCGAAACAAAGTTCATGGAAGAATTCATCGTCAAGGAATTCAACGAAATGCGAGGATTTCATAATGGCTTCCGGACCTTTGGCGGTCCCACCGCCATAGCTTACGGTCTTCTCATACGGCGCGGAGAGGATGACGATTTTGCTGGAATCGTACGCGCTGGATTCTTTTGGTAGTGCGAGAAAATTTTTGGAGGTAGACTGAACTTTCATTTCAACAAAATAGGAATGTCATTGCGAGGAAGTCCCGAAGGGACGACGAAGCAAGCTCACCCTTGAGGATCTGCTGTTAAGGGATTGCTTCGTCGCAATGACGTATTAAATAATTGTATCATGATGCCAATGCCGGTCATCAGTTTTGGGATAATCGGTGGTGTAATGCAGCCCGCGGCTTTCCTTGCGGCGCAACGCTGAACGAACGACAAGCAGCGCGACTTCGGCGATGTTCCGCAGTTCGAGAAGTGGCACGGTTACCCTTGTGCGGCGATAATATTCCTCGATCTCGCGCCGAATAAGTTGAAGCCGACGGTGGGCGCGCTCCAAACGGTAATTGCTACGCACGATACCAGCATAATCCCACATCAGATCCTGCACTTCGCGCCGATCGTGCGAGATGTAAATCCACTCTTCGGCATTCTCCGTGCCGGATTCATCCCACTCCTTGAGCGCGATTTTCTTCTCTTTCGATTTATCGGCCTGAACACGCTTCACTAAGTGCATTCCGGCCCTTCGCGCCCAAACGAGCGATTCGAGAAGCGAATTACTCGCGAGCCGGTTTGCGCCGTGAACGCCCGTCATCGAAGCCTCGCCGGCGGCATAGAGACGGTCGATGTTGGTCGTTCCATCAAGGCTGGCCACGACCCCGCCACAACTATAATGCGCCGCCGGAACGACGGGAATCGGCTGCTTGGTAATGTCGATGCCAAGCTCTTTGCACCGCTTGTATATGCTCGGAAATTCGTGGCGGATTGCCTTCGCATCGAGATGCGAAACATCGAGATGGACATAGTTATCGCCGCGCCGCTTTAACTCCGCGTCGATTGCGCGGGCGACTATATCGCGCGGAGCAAGCTCCATTCGAGTGGAATCATACCGCTTCATAAATCGCTCGCCCGCGAGATTGAGCAAAATTCCGCCCGCGCCACGGACCGCCTCGCTGATGAGAAAAGAATTCGCCTCCGGGGCGTAGAGCGACGTCGGATGGAATTGGATAAATTCCATGTTGCCGATCTTCGCGCCTGCCCGATAGGCCATCGCAATCCCATCGCCCGTTGCAATAAGCGGATTCGTGGTGTGAAGATAGACTTGCCCCGCGCCGCCGGTTGCCAGCATGACTGCTGCATGCGCTCTGCAAATTTCCACGGTTCCCGTCGCCTCATCGAGAATATAGGCTCCGAAGCATGTAAGCTTTGTGTCCTTTCTGTCCCTCGCATACTTTGCCGCCAAACCTTTTCGTTGATGATTCGTCAGCAGTTCCACCGCAAAATGATTTTCGAGAATCGTAATCTTCGGATGCTCCTGCACTGCATGGAGCAGCGCGCGTTCAAGCTCACGGCCAGTGAAATCGCGGGCATGAACGATGCGGTTTGCGGAATGGCCCCCTTCCCTGCCTAAATGAAGCGTGCCCGATCGCGTTTTAGAAAATTGTGCGCCCAGAGCGATTAGGTCGCTTATACGCTCCGGCCCTTCCGTAACGAGCACGCGAACAGCATCTTCATGGCAAAGCCCGGCACCGGCCACGAGCGTATCGTGAACGTGGGCTTCGAGAGTATCGGTATCATTCACAACGCTCGCGATACCGCCCTGCGCGTAATTCGTGTTCGATTCCGAGCGCTCTTTTTTGGTCACGACGAGCACCCGCAAGCCGGTATGCTCCGCAACGGTGAGCGCGAAAAAAAGTCCGGCGGAGCCGGAGCCGAGGACGAGAATGTCTGTTTCCGTAATGGTATTGATTTCGTGAGAACACAAAAAAAACACAAAGCCCTTCCCGATATGGGAAAGGCTTATGTGTTTTATTCTTAGAATTAACTAAACTTAGAAATAAACGAGGAAATGGACGTCGCCTCCCGTCGCAAGCCCGATACCAGTCATGGACTGATTATTAGTAGTTGTCGATCCGATTGTGGTCGAGCTACTGGTTGAGGTGAAGCCCAGGTTCATCTCTCCACCAAGGGCCATTCCCTTCGTCATAAACCAGTCGAAGCCCGCTAGTACTGCCACGTTGAACGTGGAGCTGCTATGTTTGACCTCCGGTGGGCTGGTTTCACTGCCATTGCCGGATTCACCGTTATCATCCGACGAACTTCCAAAACTAATTTGCGCCCCAACATAAGGCGAAGTGGAATACAGCGGGCGGAAGTGTGTTTCCACACCAACGCCAATACCAAAATTTGTCGTGCTTGGCTTCGCCGCGTTGGTATCGTTTGCCATTCCGCTAGTTGTATTCAAACCGGCTAGGATCCTAAGGGCCAGGTCGTCTGAAATATAATATTTCAAGCCGACCCCGCTCGTCAGTGGACCAATACTCGGTCCACCGAATCCGAAGGTTCCGATACCGGCTAAGTTGAATATGAACGCCGCGCTTCCCTGCGCGGTAAGCGGTTGGATCACTCCATTATCCGCGGATTGTGCCCGCGAAGTGCGGGCCATTCCGAACACGAACGTAAGCACAAATGCAAAAGCAACGATCTTTGTAAAAGAGCGAGCCATAGTTTATACCTCCAATGATTGTGTTAATACATCAGTTTGGATTCGTT
>DASRZC010000067.1:0-19509 GCA_035686785.1 Kapaibacterium sp. (SeqCode) | reverse complement strand
GAATTTAGCTTCGAATCGCGCGCGGAAAAGAAAAACTACGTCGAGCGGATGTTTAGCCAGATCGCGCGGCGCTACGATTTTTTCAATCATTTTCTATCGCTCGGATTCGATTATTCGTGGCGGCGGCGGGCGATAGAAGTGCTGCGAGAGCGGCTAAATTCCCTCTCTCCCGGGGAGAGGGTTAGGGTGAGGGGCATTCTCGATATTGCGTGCGGCACGGGCGATCTTTCCTTCGAGGCGCTAAGCCAGATGACCAATGCGGACGTTACTGGCGTCGATCTCGCCGAGCCGATGCTCGAGCTTTTTCGAAAAAAGGCGGAAGCAAAACATCTTTCTATCCGAATCGAGCGCGGCGATGTCGAGGCGCTGCAATTTCCAGAGAATACGTTCGATGGAGTAACCATTGGCTTCGGGACTCGGAACTTTACGGACTTGCTAACCGCATTCCGGGAAATTCATCGTGTTTTGAAACCCGGCGGTGTGTTCGTCAATCTGGAACTTGCTCGACCACGCCAGCTTCCAATGAAGCAACTATACCATTTTTATTTCGACCTCCTATTGCCGGCATTCGCCACCGCGTTTTCCGGACACCGCTCGGCGTATCGTTACCTGCCTGATTCTTTGCGCCGCTTTCCAGATTTGGAAGCGCTGGCGAAGATCATGGAGGAGGCAGGGTTTGGGAATGTTAAATGGGAAACCAGGACCGGTGGTATCGTGGCAGTGCATTCCGGAAGAAAATGAGTGTGAATGACCGCTCAATACCCCGGAAATTCTTCGAATCGAATGCTATCCTCATCCACTTTGGATTCGACGAGCATCTTGCGCATCGCTGAGACGAAGCCAGCAGGCCCTGCCATATAGTAAACCGGCGTTGAGAGATCGTTCACATGCCGCGCTATCATGCTCTTATCGACGAACCCGCGCTCGCCAGCCCAGGCACCAGCCTGCTTGGGAGAATCTTTGAGATCCGTCATTGTCGGAATGTAGTGGAAGTTCGGGTTTTGTTTTGTGAACTCCGTCAGGTCGGCGAGGAAGGGCGAATCTTCGGGCGTGTGATTCGAGTGGAAGAGGTAAATCTGGTGTGGCAATTTTTTATGGCCGGCGTGCTTTACCATGCTCATAAACGGCGTAATTCCTATTCCACCGGCGAGAAATACCGCGGGTTTTGATGCATTCCGGTGCATAATGAAAGAGCCATACGGCCCATCCCACGCGAGTTCCATTCCCGGCGGCGCGTTTTTGAGGGCGCGCTTGAAGGCGGAATCCCTCATGCGAGTCGCGAACATTAGCTCCGGCTCGTGCGGCGCGCTCACGAGCGAGAAGGTGCGGACCGGCCCCTCGGCGTCCATATCCTTCGGATCAATAAGCGTGAGATCGATCGTCTGGCCCGATTCGTATTCAAAACCTTCGGGTTTCGAGAGATGGAATACATTCGTTCCGCTCGCGATTTCTTTGCTGCTTAAGATTTTCAATGTTTTGTCGGTCATAGAACCTGGATTACGCGGATTAGATGGATTTTCGGGATTACTTTCGCTCCGATGTTAGCATCCAAAGGATGCGCGCGTGCGGATCGAACAGATTCTTCAACGATTTAATTTTTGACTTGTCCCCTTATCTCAGTGTTATGTCTTTTTGAAACGACAAATTTTCGAGAACTGTTAGAGTCACCGAAAGAAATCCAGAAAATCCATCCAATCCGCGTAATCCAGGTTCAAAATTACGAACAATGGAAGCAACCCTCTTAAAAGAGACTCTAATCGCCGAGCACCTCATCCGTGACATTCCCGATTTCCCGCGCCTGGGAATTATCTTTAAGGACATCACGCCCGTCCTTTCCAGCCCGGAGGCTATGCGGGAAATTATCGACCGCTTCACCCGATTCGCCATTCCAAAACGGCCAGACGCCATCGTTGGCATCGAATCGCGCGGGTTTGTTTTCGGAATGCCGCTCGCGCTCGAAATGGGACTGCCGTTTGTGCCCGTCCGCAAACTTGGAAAGCTGCCCTACCGATGCATCCATGAGGAGTACGCGCTCGAATATGGGACGAATACGGTCGAAATGCACGAGGATGCTATTGCAGAAGGCGACCGCATTATTATCGTCGATGACTTGCTCGCCACCGGCGGAACGGCTTCAGCCTCGAAACGGCTTGTGAATAGGTTGGGCGGAACGGTCGAAGGTTTTGCTTTTCTGATGGAGCTATCCTTCCTCCATGGCCGACTTGCGCTTGCCAATGACGATATCATAGCGCTCATCACCGCCGAATAACCTTTCGGACTGATTTTTGTTGTGCTCTTCCCACAATAAAACCAATCATACTATGAACCTCTATCGAAATACTCTCGCCACAGCTCTTTTTGTGCTCATTCTTGCCGGCTGCAACGCCTCGACCAGCCCGACTGGGCAAACAACAACGCCCGGCAGCATGGTGGCTAAGGTTACAATTAATGGAAATGCAGAGGCATGGTCGTCCACTGTCCTGCCCGGAATTTCTGGCGGTGCGAAAGCATACCAGAAAGGCAATATTTTAACCGTCACGGGAATCTCGGCAACGGACAACACGCAAATTACGATCGAACTATACAATCCGGCGATCGGCTCGGATTCGCTTGGCACTACGGGCGATAATGCGTTTTATTCACATGTTATCGGCGTAGCGGATACGACCGTCTATGCCTCCATTCCAACCTTCTCGCTTACAAACCCCTCTGCGGGCGCGGTAACCATCACCGCCTACGATACGACGGCCAAAACGATCTCCGGCAGCTTTCATTTCGTGGGTAAGCTTGCGACGAATCTTTCAGACAGCGTGACCGTCACCGGTGGGTCGTTCGATCAGGTCGGGTGGTAAAGTAAGCCGGCTATCACGATTTCAAGCATCGGCCCTCCGATTGTCGTATATTTGTGGGTTGTTTTAACTTAAACCCATAAGCTTATGCGTACATCTTTCTTTTTGATACTCCTCGGCGCCGTTGTAATGGCCGGTTGCAGAACTTCGACTTCACCCGGAACCAGCACGGGCATGCCGATAACCCCGCCAAACGCCGGCTCGTATTTCGTGCTCGTCTCTACCTATACAGACTCCACCGGAGCCTATCTTTCCTCGGACACGGAAACGGAAACGTTCGAACAAACCGGCTTCACCATTGCCGGCAAAACGAACGTCGATAAACTCGTCGATTCATACTCTTTCCAGTTTTCAGACTCGGGATATATCCACTACGAGTCCGACGGCGATGTGTCCGCGCTCTGGCCCGGAGATTCGGCGCTGGGCATTTTTGGAACGTGGATAACCTATCCATTCGGGACACAGACGACCGTAACCGCCACGATCGACACCACCTTTTTTGGCAATGCAACCCACATGGTCCTAACGCTATCCGGCGCGGGAACCGGGAGTACAACGATCAAAGGCCAAGCCTTCCAGACCGAAAAGGTAACGGGACACATTTTCGAAATTTCCAGCTACTCTGTTTCCGGACAAACATACTCGGACACCGTCAATTCTTCCCTCGGAACGATCTCATTTGCCCCCTCGCTGGGTGATGTTATCGAGGAGAATAATCCTGGTACGCGCGACCCATATACCGGCGCAATGGGAGAATCGGATCATCAAATTGCAATCGACTACGTTTTGAAGTAACGGACACTTGCGCGTTCCACTACTTCTTCTCAAAGTCGAGCGACGCGGAATTAATTTGCACTTAACACACAATAGGATGCGTAAACTATCTCTTCTCCTTTTTCTTGGATTTGCGACCCTGGCCGGCTGCAAGTCCTCGACATCGCCGGGTTCTTCTTCTTCGACGATCGTGCCTCCGAAGGCAGGGTCCTATTTTATCGTGGAAACCACGACCACGGATTCAACGGGCGCGGTTTCTCGCGATACCCAAACGGATGTGGTTGCCCAAACAAATCTAACGATTTACGGCAAGACAGGCGTAACGGAAGTACTCGATTCCATTGCGTTCGGTATCGATACGGAGTACTTAAGATATGAGTCAAATGGAGATGTAAGTACATATCAGACCTTTGGCGATCTCAGCATTCCGAGCCTATGGGTCACGCTCCCATTCGCATCGCAGACCTCAACGTCTTGGGTGAATGCCAATGCCAGCTTCGCATTGTATTCTAATGGTCACATCACCGAGACTACAACCGGTGCCGGAAGTGGTAACGCAACGGTTAACGGGCAATCCTTACAAACAGAGAAGGCGAATCTGAATACTTCGATTACCGATACCACAACATTCCCGAGCTATGCTGTATCCTCGACCAGCCTCGGAATTACGTTCTCCTTCGCGCCCTCGCTCGGGTATGTTGTGGAATCGGATGAGCCCGCTTATCGGAGTGATGGGTATCTAAACCCATCCACACACGGCCAACTGATCGGATATTCGCTGAAATAGCATCATCAGGGCTACTTCTTCTCGAACTCCAGCGACGCCGAGTTAATGCAATAGCGCAGGCCCGTCGGCTCGTGCGCGCCTTCTTTATTTAAGAAGGGCCGTAAATCCCGCCTGCTCGAAATGTTTGTCTCCGGTGAGGGCTTCTTTAATTCCCAAGTCGCGCATAACGACGAAGGAGGTGCAGTCGGTTAGCGTCCAAGCTTTATCGCTGTGGCGATGGAAAAAGGTAAGCCCGCGATCGAAGAGTTCGCGGGAGGCTTCGATGATTTCGCAGCTTTCGGACAATCGTAATTCCAGTATGAAGTCTCGAAGATTGTCCCGAATTTCGGAACCGGTTAACGCATCTAAGACCTCCATCAATACCCAATCGGTTGTGACCAATCTTCCCTCGAAGTCTTTCATGTACTCATGGACTCGACCGCGATACTGATCGCGGCGATTAAGCCTCGCAACGAAATAAAAGGCATCGGCAAAAACGACTCTCACTTCTTTGGATGTCCGTGAATGTAGTGGTCCAGATTTTCCGCAAGGTCTTCCGGGAGATCGTTCGCGATTCCGTCGTATTTATCCAGCACTTCCCAAACCGTCGGTCTCGCCTTACTCATTGGTTCCACGCGCACAATGGTGCCGTTCGGCCAGTCCACATCCGGTGGCAGGACGATTTTGCCTTCTTCGACTCTCGTTGTAATTGGTTCGTATGTCATAGTTTGCCTCGGACTTAGATAACGCACGATTCTCGAAGGAAATTCGGTACCGAAGTTCACACTGAACTACTTCTTCCCGAACTCCAGCGACGCCGAATTAATGCAATAGCGCAGGCCGGTCGGCGCGGGGCCGTCGTCGAAGACGTGGCCTAAGTGCGCGCCGCAATTGGCGCAGGTGACTTCGGTGCGCGTCATGCCGAGCGTGCGGTCTTTATGCTCTTCGATTTGCGCATTGGCTTTGGGCGCGGAAAAGCTGGGCCATCCGCAGCCGGCGTCGAATTTCGTTTCGCTTTCGAAAAGCGGCGCACCGCATGCGCCGCATTTATAAACGCCCTCGTCCCAAAACGCTTCATACTTGCCGGTAAACGGCCGCTCCGTGCCCTTCTCGCGCATCACGCGATATTGCTCGGGAGTAAGTTCCTGCTTCCATGCTTCCTCGGATTTCTTGATCATATCGCTTATTTCTTTTGTAAAACGTCTAAAGGGACGCCAGGGACGTAAGGGTTCCAATCCGAGAAATGGATCAACATACTCAGCAAAAATCAGCGTAATCCAGAGCTTGCCCTGAGCTTACCGAAGGGTTGTGAAGAATTTCTAATGTGTCAAATCTCTCGGTTTGGAGTTCCATTTGAAGAGACTTATGTGTCTCAACAAGTAACAACCAAAATCGAATTCAAGGCACTTTACTAATAGGAAATGGAAAAATTAGGAATGGGATCATCGAACGTATTTTCTCTCGAAACGGCGGTAGGACGCCGCGAATTTTTGAAACGGACGGGCCTCGTGCTCGGCGCGGCATCGCTCACGGGCGTGCTGGCCGAAATTCTCGCAAGCTGCTCGTCGCTCACCGGACCGAACGTCCAGCATGGAACTACCACGGTAAATATCGCCTCGCTCACTTCAAACGGCCAGTTCATCGTCGATTCGAGCGTTACCCCGGACGGTACGCCGATCCTCGTGATTCGGCAAAGCGCAACTTCCTACACCGCGCTTTCGATGCTATGTACGCACGCGGGCTGCCAAGTTGGCTCGCCAAGCGGCGGACGCATTTTTTGCCCGTGCCACGGCTCGACGTTCGATTTGAATGGCAATGTGGTCGGCGGCCCCGCGCCCTCGCCACTTGCGAAATATGGCGTTACCCTGAATGCGGCAGCAAAGACCATTACGGTGACGTATTAGCGTTCACGCGCTCCGCCGGCGATATTATGCTCTTCCTTCTTGATATTTTGTAGCTGCCCCACATACGTTGGGCTGAAATAGTGAGTGTTGGTGCCATTCCGGCGCGCGACAAAAAATAAATAATTCGTCTGGGCCGGATAGATCGCGGCATAAATCGTTGAATAGCTCGGATTGTCGATCGGGCCCGGCGGCAGGCCGGTCTTGAGATAGGTATTATACGGCGTCGGAATAAGAAGATCGCGATGCGTGATAGCATGATCGAGTTGCAGACCATATTGCACGGTCGGGTCCGCTTGAAGCTTCATGCCCATTTCATAACGGTTCTCATAGACTCCCGCGATCAGATATTTTTCCGAATCGTTCTTCGTTTCGCCTTCGACGATGGAGGCGACGGTCATAACTTGATATGGTGAAAGCCCGCGATCTTCCGCTTTCGTCAGGAGCGAGTCCGGCACCTCCTGATGAAATCGCGTAACAAGCGATTGCAACAGCGTTCGGCCGTTCAGCGGATAAAGCCATTTATAATTATCGGGATAAAGATACCCCTCGGCAGTCATCGCTTGCGAGGGTAATCCCAGCCAATGCAAATAGGCGGTGTCACTGGCCGCGCGAATAAAATCGTATTGATTCACGCCCAGGCTGGCGTCGGCTGCTTCGGCCACATCTTTCAAGCGGAATCCTTCCGGAATGGAAAGCTGAAAAATAATCTGATATTTCGTTCCGACAATATCTTCGAGCAATTCAAGATTTGTAAGCCCACGATGAATTTGAAACGTGCCACCATGAATGCTGTGGCCCGCGCGAATCATCTTCGCGGCGGCACGAAAGGTAATTTCGCTCCGAATAAACCCTTGCTGTTTCAACGAATCGGCAATTTGCGCCATGTTCTCGTCCGCCGGAACGACGAGCATCGACTCCTTCGTAACCGATGGGTTCACTTGGCTTATGTCGGGATTTCGCAGGAAGAAAATGCCATAGAGGGCGGTAACCAATACCGCTGAAGGAATGGCAATCCACCAGAACAATCGGTGATGCGATTCCCGGAAAATCTTATGATAGACTTGCATCATGGCACAGAGAGTACGTGCAAGTACCACGCCCCGGAGCCCAAATCCGAACTAACAATTACATGAGTATCCAAACATGGAAGCTCAACCGTCCACTAAGTCCATTGCCTTCACGGAGTCCACGCTTTTCAAATACAACGTCAAATAAAACGAAAGAGGATGCCTCCCGGCATCCTCTTTCTCGCATGATCGCTCATGCGTTGACTTCACTTCGATTCTTCAGAGAACTACGTTCTACCGAAAAGTAATGTGCTTTACAAGCCCTGAATCGCAATTGCGGCGCGGAGGCGGAAGGATTGCTCTTTCCGCTCGGGGTCGCGAGTATGTTGATTCCTATTTTTCAAATCGAGTCCCGAAGGACCGTTGTGACTTCATATACCATAAAGCACTTCGAATCGTATGCCAACAAAAGCTTTTCTCATTCGTTAGATTGATTTCTGGAAATGCGTGTCAATGTGGCATAAATCTTAGTCGAACCGTGTTTTCTCTAAAATGGAACTGGAATTACTCCTTCGAGAAAGCAAATCGTCCACTCCGTCCAATGCCGTCCACGCGGAACGGGACGAATTGCCACGCCGCTACGACGAGGTTCGCCGCACAACGCAGTGGATTTGCGCACCGCTTACGATCGAGGACTGCGTTATTCAATCGGCGATGGAATGCTCGCCCGTCAAATGGCAGCTTGCCCACACGACCTGGTTTTTCGAAACGTTCGTACTGCTGCCACACGATCCAACCTACCGCGAATTCCATCCAACGTTTTCGTATCTTTTCAATTCATATTACAATGCGGTCGGCACCCGCACGCCGCGCGATATGCGTGGACTAATGTCGCGGCCCACGCTTGCGGAAGTATGGGACTATCGTGAGCATGTCGATCGCGCGATGAACGCGTTTCTTAAACACGCGAGTGAGAACGCGATCGAGCAAGCAAATTCCATTATCGTTCTCGGCCTGAATCACGAGCAGCAGCATCAGGAGTTGATCATCACGGATGTAAAGACCATCCTTGCAATGAACCCCCTTCGACCGGTTTATCGCGCGCGCGAAATCACTTCAACGCCCGTCGCTCCATGGAATTGGATTGCGTTCGACGAAGGAATATATGAGGTCGGAGCGAGCGGAACGGAGTTCTACTTCGATAACGAAGGCCCACGCCACCGGCAGTATATCGAATCGTATGAGCTTGCGGACCGGCTCGTTACGAATGGCGAGTACAAAGAATTTATTTCTGATGGAGCCTATCAAAATCCAGCGATCTGGCTTTCCGATGGATGGGCAAAAGTCCTTGAAGAAAAATGGCAAGCGCCAAAATACTGGGAAGAACAGGATGGTGAGTGGTGGGCAATGACGCTTCAGGGATTCCGGCCTGTCGAAGATTCGGAACCCGTGACGCACATCAGCCACTATGAGGCCGACGCATTTGCAACATGGTCCGGCGCGCGGCTTCCAACCGAATTCGAATGGGAACTTGCCGCGCGCGACGTTCCCACCGAAGGAAATTTCCTCGAAGAAGGAAATTTCCATCCTGTAGTGCAAACTTCAGTTTGCGATTCCGCGCGGGGGTCGCAAACTAAAGTTTGCGCTACACAAATGTTTGGCGATACATGGGAGTGGACGCGCAGCGCCTACCTTCCTTACCCCGGCTACAAAGCCGCTGAAGGCGCAATTGGGGAGTACAATGGCAAGTTTATGTCGAACCAGATAGTGCTGCGCGGCGGCTCCTGCGTCACGCCGCGCGATCACATCCGCGCGACCTACCGGAATTTCTTTCCGCCCGAATCCCGCTGGCAATTCAGCGGCATCCGCCTGGCGCGAGATCGGAAGTAATGTAGCGCACACTTTAGTTTGCGCTACACAAAGCATCGAAGATTTCCATCGCCGGTCACGACGAAAATTTCCGATCGTCCATCGCCATCGAAATCCGCTGCAATCGGCGATCCCATCGCCGCACCGGTTTCATATTGTTCGAGAATGGCGAAGTCGTTACCTGCGTGTCCGATGAGGAGTAGTCGCCCATCGTTCGTTCCAATCACGAATTCCATTTTTCCATCGCCGTTGGCATCGAGCGTCAGTACATCGGTCGAAATTGAATTTAAATCGAGCGTTGCGCGAAGCTTACTCGTTTCATAATCATAAATTCGAAACGTTCCATCGGCATGTCCCTGACCCAGTTCCAGTTTACTATCGCCATCCACATCGCCAATGCCGGGCAGCCGATAGAGAATATCACCGAACGAAGCGACATGCCACCACTTTGGAAGCCCTGTTCGATTTAAAATTCCCATTCCACCCAGACAGCCGGCAATCACAAGATCGTTTTCGCGAACGATGGGCGTGCCGTAAGCGGTGAAGGGGTCATCCGCCGAGGCCGCAGTCGAAATCGTTTGTTCTTTCAAGCGATTTTCGTGCTTCATTTCATCGGCGGTATATTCCGTGATAAGCTTGGGAACGCGCTCGAACTGGCCCGTTTCCAAATCGAGGAGGCATAGCGTATCTTTCGCGCAAAATGTGGCGATTGGGTGACCTCCATTTCGCAATAAAGAAGAAGTTCCCCATGGCCCGACGCCACGGCCGAATTCCCCTTCGCCAGTTCGCTCGTTTCGCCAAAGTATTTCACCGGTCTCGATCAAAAATGCAAGCGAGCATTCGCTGTTCATCGAATACGATTGATAGAAGCTTGCGAAGAGCGCCTCGCCGCGCGAATGCTCGAACAAAAGCCAATCGTAGCAGCCAATCCGGTTTCCAGGCGAACTTGGCGGCATTTCTGGAAATTCATAAGACTGCATTCGTTCGCCTTCGAGAGAATAGAGTGATATTCGCGAGTGTGGCAAACCTTCATCATCCACAACCACGAGGCGCGGGCCGTTGCGTGTGATGATAATGGATGCGGCATGGAAGACGCCGTCATATCCTATGCGCGAGCGGCAGCAAAGTTTTGTGATCGGTTTAGGCTGGCCGCTTGCATCATTCTTAAAAAGATGAACGTGGTTCGCAAAATCCGACACGGCCAGATAACGCACCCCATTCCAGAATGCCACGGTTGCCATACTACCCGGCCGAGCAGCGATATGCGCCTCGGTAGTGAGATGGTATCCGCAGCTAAGAAAATGCTGCGGGCCGGCAGCCGTCAGGCGGGTAATGTCGCCGTTTGCTTCGGTTAAATAAAGCGAATCTTTGGCAATATGCGCGACTCGATAGGACCGATCAGTCCTATCGGACCCATTTGTCCCATCACCCACCCGAGAAAGCGCCAAATCCCGATCCAACCTTTGCAATCCCGCCTCTGGCGATTGAATAAAAATCCCTGGCTTTCCACCAAATTCCCCGTTCCAAATTCCCTGTGCTCCGAAAACATCCGGCTTAAATTCCGAAGACGTCCCCTGTGTGTGAACAGACCGCCCCGCAAAATGACCTTCGCCCAATTCCCAGATTGTTTTTCGTTCTATTGGAGAATAGATAGAAAGTTTGCTATAGTGGCGCGGTCCCCGCGCCTTTTCGCAGCTTAAGCAAAGCTCCGGCATTCCATCGATGTTCACATCCTGCACGCCTCGCAGGTATCGATCCGGCAAATCGAGAATGCTTTCTCCCGTCTCGGCTCGAAGAAGATGCGTATGCCAGCGGTTGTCCTTAGATTCGTTGAAAATGCTGACCGCAATTTCGAGCTTTCCATCGCCATCGAAATCGCGGATGGAATTCGAGGTATATCGAAGCTCGGTGGTGTCGGTGGGGTAGATATGCTCGATAAAGCGATCCCATAAGGGATGGAAGTTCCCGTTCCCATCATTCCCCAGCACGGCAATGTGTCGCGAAACTCTATCGCTCAGAATAATTGCTTCGAGATTTCCATCGCCGTTTACATCGGCGAGCTCGAAGTGCCCGTAATTTCTGCGGCGTTCCTCATCCGATTTCCAGATGGTCTGCGAAATCATATTCCCGGAAGCGGGATCGAAAACATAGACACCTCCAATCCGGGCTATCACGATTTCATCCACGCCGTCGTTATTCACATCGCCGATTGCAATCGTGGGGTGATAGCCATCTGGCATCCAGAGCCGATGAAGAATGCGGGTATTTCTTGCTCCACCAGCGCAATCATACATTAGCACTTCCTTGCTCGAAAAAACTGGAACGAGAATTTGCATTCCAACTCCCCCTCCTATGAAAGGGGAGGAGGCTGGGGGGGGGTGTGCAAAAAAGGAATGCACGTTAAACATCGTCGCATACGTGCCATACGCGAATGGAGCGCCAACGGAATCACGAAAAAGAATTTCTCCAGAATCGGCGGAAAGAATAATCACTTCGCGCCCATTGCTCGTCAGAATCTCGAATGCGCCATCAGAATCGAGATCGCAAACAAAAGCAATCCAATGGGCGCCGAACGGCTTGGTGCGCCAGCGAAATTGACCATCCACGCTCACCCTTTGAATACCACCGCCATCGGCCATCAGCAAATCGCCGGAGCCATCGCCCACCGGCTCGATTTCCTGAAAGCTTCCACCGAGCCGAATCGACCATCGCTCTTCCAAGCCCCCCCCTCTTTTCAAGGAGGGGGACGGGGGGGGGTTAATCTCCAGAGGCTGCACTCCCGCGCGCGAATCATCGCGACGGTAATCGTGCCATTCGCCATTCGGAACTATATTCATGGCAAATCTTTCAATGCGATTGGTAAACCCGTTCGGATCGATTCAATTCCGCGCAACAAAATCATCTCGGCGAGGAAGCCATCGATCTCACTCGTCTCTGGTTTGCGCCCTTCCATAATCGCAGAAAGGAATTCGCGGTTCTCGTTCAGAAAACCATCTTCTTCGGCGGAAAAAATCTGTTCGCGTTCCCCATCGAAGTAACTTAATTCGGTCAGACGATGATATAAGTGGACGGATTGGACGCCATTCATGGACTGAAAATTAAATTTCCCATCACGCAGTGTTTCCCCGGCATCTCCGATGAGGAGCGTTGCCACGGCCCCATTTTCAAAGGAGAGGGTTGCCGCCATCGTATCGGCAAAACCAGTTCCCAATTTTGGATGCCGAAGGTTTCCTCCTTCCGCAAAAATGCGGATCGGCTTCGAGTCGGCAAGATAGCACAACATTTCGACAGCATGGCAGCCCTGCGAAAGCACATTCCCGCCGCCTTTTAGCGGATCGTTTGCCCACGAATCATCCGGCCAGCGCCTATCCATCACCTGCGCCGAAAGAACCTGCGGATTTTTTATCAGCGCTTTCGCTTTGCGAGCATGGGAGCAATAATGCAATTTGAATCCTGTCATGCACAGCACGCCAGCCTCTTTTACAGCGGTCGCGATTGCCCGGCAATCCCCTTCCGTAATCGCCATCGGCTTTTCGAGAAAAATATGCTTGCCCGCTTTCGCGGCAGCAATCGCAAGCGGCGCGTGCGTATCATGATACGTGCAGATGTAGACAGCATCGACATTGGGCGATTCGATTGCCGTGATGGGATCGTCCATTGCTTTGCCGGAAAACTCGGCCGCTAATTTCTCGGCGCATGCGAGGTTGGTATCGACAAAGAGCGTTGGCGGTGTGCCAAGCTCCGCGAGGCACCGCGCGTGCGTTTCGCCGATAAGTCCGCAGCCGAGGATGGCAATGTGTGGCATTTTTCTTCAAAATTACGATTCGCGCATCCCACTTCAACGGAAAAGGACGAAAAAGTAGGAATTCGGTAACGGAACCCTTATGATTTCATAACGTGGGACTCGTAATTTTGCAGGGTCTTTTTCTCTCCGGTCTAAACTCCACGCGCGCTCATGGTAGCTGGGGAGTTTTTTTTATTGTAACTAATCTCTATGGCTCCCACTGCACATTATTGATTTCACCAGAGGTAATTGTTACGCTATTTCCTAACGTGTCTGTACCTGAAAATTGGAAAGCGCCCGAAATACGCCGGCTGGGAATGTCGCACTTCGTGATGGTGAGCTGGCCGATTGATCCTGTATCCTGAGTCGAAACTTTAAAGTTCTGGTCCTCATAAATAAAAGAAAGCGTTGTGTCGCTATAAGGTTGGGGACCTTTTATTATATAAGTGCCGGGTGTAAGCGGAATACTTTGAATTCCAATCGCGCTGCTTTGAAATATGCCCTGGCCATCCGCTGAAAGATTGAGGCGTCCTTGATAAAGGTTGGTTTGAACAATCTCACGTCCCGCAGTATCCGCCGTAAACACATTCCCGTTCACGACCGCTGTTACGCTTCCCTGGTCATAGGACCCAACGACAATGGGAATATCATTGAAATAGCCGGAGGTAAGACGCATAACATTATTGGGATTGGCCGTTGGCGATGTTTGGGACGCCGTAAAATTGAAAGTTCCAGAAATGAGATTATTGACCGTATCGAACTTTGTCAAAGTGATAGTTCCGCCTGGCAGTGACGAAAACCAACGCCACCCAAGGGAATCATAAT
Organism: Kapaibacterium sp. (SeqCode); assembly: GCA_035686785.1. Taxonomy (GTDB): domain Bacteria; phylum Bacteroidota; class Ignavibacteria; order Palsa-1295; family Palsa-1295; genus PALSA-1295. The sequence goes on along the minus strand of DASRZC010000067.1, from coordinate 5,731 downwards.
CGATCGAACCCGTTGCGTTCGAGGTCGCTGGTATAGTATAAGAAGAAATTTCTTCTGTTTGCGGCTGAGGATTAATAAGCGGGACGGAAACCTGGACACTGCCGTAGGTCCCATCTGTTAATTCAAAGAATAGAGAGATAGAGAGCTGAACCGCGTTTCGGCCCTGGCTCGCGAGCGGACGAAGCGATGCATTGCCCTCAGTTCCGAATGGTGTCCCACTGTCGTATGTATTGCCGTTTAAGCTGAAGCCGTATTCGCCTTCGAAAGAACCGCGCGGAATACCAGTATTGTCGCCGGATGGCGAAACGGATTCACTGCACCCGGCAACGAGTACGAGTGCTGCAAGCGCGAAAAACAATCGGGAATGGTGTGGATTCATTCGATAAATTTTTAAGACAATGAATACAAAAATACAAAGCTTTGGTTTCGCGATGCTGCCATGAGGAAACCGCGCCGCTGCAAATAGTACTCGATTAATTACTCCGGACCGCGATCAAATGTCGTCGCAGTCACGATTCCGCAGCCTTGCGGTCATTTTGGGGGGATTAAAGCGTCCGCTCGATTCGTGCAGTTACTTCCTCGACAGTTCCCAGCCCATCGACGAGTTTCACGCCCCGGCTTTTTTCATAATATGCTTTGACAGGCTCGGTCTGCGCGTAATAGACTTCGAGGCGGTGTCGAATCGTCTCGGCGGTATCGTCCTTGCGCCCTTGTTCGATTCCACGCCGGACCATTCGGTCGATCAGTTCCTGTTCGGGAGCGGTCAGCATCACGATCCTTACGTTGGCGATGTCCAGTTCGCGAAAAAGACCATCGAGGGCGCGCGCTTGTTCGAGCGTGCGGGGAAACCCATCAAGGAGGAAGCCCCTTTTTTCTTCGGGAAGTTTTTCGAGAACCTCCCGGACGAGGCCGATGATGATGTCGTCCGGAACAAGCCCACCAGACTCGACGAACGTTTGCGCGGTGCATCCGAGCGGGGAACCCTCGGCAATAGCGGCGCGGAGAATATCGCCGGTGGAAATATGGAGCAGGTTATGGGCGTCAGCTAATCGCGCGGCCTGGGTGCCCTTGCCCACGCCGGGCGGGCCGAATAGAATGAGGTTCATGGGGAAGTGCGGAATGCTAAGTGGCTTCGTAGCCGTGACCTTCAGGTCACGGTTTATAGATTCACCGCAACCTGAAGGTTACGGCTACAAAGCATTTATGGTAAACGGGTTGAGGCAAGGGTTGGTTTGGCATTGGTGAAATTTCCCTCATACCCAGCACGAAACCGATTGGGCTATGCCTAAGTTGAATTTTCCACGAATGGGATTCATGGTACATATCCGCCCGATGGGGCGCAGTCTTTTTTTTGCGGTAATGCTCTTTGCATTGCCATGCGTTACCCGTGCCCAGGAGCCGGGTGAGTCGCGCGATGCGCCGCGCATGAGCCCCACGGAATTTGCCCGGCAGCTTCAACTTGCGGAAGTGTATGAGGAGAACCATGATGCCACGAATGCCGCGCGTATCTATGGCGGGCTATACACGCTCGATCCCAATAATGAGAATGTGTTCGATGGCTACACGCGCGCGCTTATTGCGCTCAAGCGGTACGATGACGCCGAAAAAATTGTAAACCAGCGCCTTCAGACCGATGGCTCGCTCGATATTCTTCTGCTTTCGGCGCGGCTCGAAGCATGGATGAACAAGCGGCCCGAAGCGCTCGCCGCGTTTCAAAAAGCCGAGCAGGACGTGAACGCTAGGGATTGTGCCGCGCTCTTTCCCATCGTCTATGCGATGATGGACGTTTCCTACAATCAGGACGCGCTGAACCTTCTCGACCAGATGCGCCAACATTCGGCGAACGATGCGGAGATTTGTTCGAGCCAGATTGCCGGGTTGTATTTACGGCTCGGCGATTTTGACCGGGCCTCGAAAGAATTTATCGCGATACTCAAAGCGGGCGAAGGAAACGTCGGCATGGTGGAGCAGCGGCTCGCGGAATATCTTACCGATTCGCTTTCGCGCACGACCGTCCTGGGCGCGCTCGAACGCGAACTCATGGCCGCCACGAATGACCGCTCCGCCGTGAAAGACGCAAAGGCTGCTCCCGGCATTCGCGCGGATTTGCGACTGCTGGCGTGGCTCTATGGCGAAGAGCACAATTATGCAAAGGCACTCGCGACCATTCTCCATCTGGACGATTTGGAAAAATCGCAGCAGTGGGGTCAGGGCGCGGAACTATTACAATTTGCCGACCGTGCCCGCACCGAAGGCGCCCTCGATGTCGCCGCCCGCGCCTACAACGAAGCCTCGCAGCGCCTCGCGGCGAGTAACGGCCAGGAATATTTTATCGCCGAGGCGCAACTGGGGTCGCTCAAGACGTGGGAAGCATACTTCGATTCCAAACCCGAATTGATCGCCCGTGCCGAGGCCGCGAGGGATCAACAGAAGGATTCCATAAAGGATCTTGCTCAGAAATACGAGGCGTTTGCCGCGACGACGCCGAATAATGATTTCGCGCTGGATGCGCTTGTCCATGCCGGTATGATAGCCTACACCAAACTTTTCGATCTGGACCGCGCTTCGAAAGATTTTGAATCCGTGCTGAACCGCGCGAGCGGCGGCCTTAGCGATCCCGTGCAAAAAGCCGCGTTCGGGTTGGTCAATATTGCCTATTCTTCCGAAAATTTTTCGCTCGCCACGACGCGCATTCAGCAGATCGAAGATCTGCTCCGAAGATACAGTACGTCGAACGAGAAGAATATCGAGGACCATCTGCTGTATGAGCGCGGGCTTGGGCTTTATTACCAAGCTCAATTCGATTCTTCTTTGGTGCTCCTCGATTCCGTCGCCAACGATGCTTCGAGCGATTACGCGAACGATGCGATCTCGCTCGTGGGCCTGATCCAAGAGAGCAACACGGCGTTCGGCCTTCCTTCGCTCACGCATTTCGCAAACGGCGCGCTCGCGGAGCAAGCGCATAAATATCCGGAGGCCGAGGCGAACTATCGCGCGATCATCGATTCCGAGTTCAACACGCCGCTCGCCGACAATGCCACGTTACGAAGCGCTACGGTATTGGTCGAATTGGGCCGTCCAGCGGACGCCGTCAGCGAACTCGATTCCATGCAGGTGAAACTATTGAGCAGTCCGCTGCTGGATGAAGCGGCATTTCGCGAAGCGGAAATTACAGAGCGTGATCTCCATGACAAAGCCAAAGCCCAAAAAATGTACGAGGATTTCCTCGAACGCTACCCGAACTCCATTTTCCTAAACGATGCCCGAGACCGCGCGCGCGCGCTGCGGGGGGACGTGTTTTAATTATCTGAACTGCGATTTTCCTTGATTAGAAAGATTGCTTCAACTCAAAAATTGCTCTTCCCACAACGTCAGATTGAGCAGCGACCAAAGGAGCTGGCCGTTGTTGCGGGTGCCGGACGTGTGCTCTAAGAAGAGGCGGCGAACGTAGCCTAAGTCCGTGTGGGATTTGAGGAGTGGACTTTGGAAGAGATGATCTTCCACGAATACGCGCAGGTCCTTTTTCATCCATTCGTTCACCGGGGCGGCGAATCCCATTTTTTTGCGATAGATGTGCTCGTTGGGAAGGATTCCTTCCGCGGCTTTTTTCAAAATATATTTGGGAACGTAATTAGGCCCGAGCTTGATGCGTCTCGGAAGGCGGAATGCAAATTCCACGATGCGGTGATCGAGAAATGGCACTCGCGCTTCGATGCTCGCTGCCATCCCGATTTTATCCACGCGCATGAGAAGCAGTTCCGGCAGGCGCTGTTTGAATTCGAGATACATCATGCGGCGCGTGTATTGCGATTTTGGATAGGCCTTGCGAACTTCCTTGTGCCACGCTTCCGCAAGGTACGTGGAGGACATAGTATAAGGATCGTAATTCGTGAGCAGCTTGCGTTTGTGCTCTTCCGTGAAGGCCATCGCGCCGCCCCAGAATAGTTCTTCGCCACGCGCAAAGCGGCGCATGTATTCTCGAATAAGCGGATTCTTCACCAGTGGGCTTGCCGCCAAAAACGCCGCGCGGCGGACGAACTTTGGCGAGAGTTTCCCGGCGGGACGCCACAATCTATCGTAAAGTTTTATATCGCGCACCAGCCACGGGTAGCCCGCGAATTCCTCATCCGAGCCTTCGCCCACCTGCACAACGATCGTTCCCGAATCGCGCGCGAGCTTGCTCACGAAATAGAGCGGGATGCAAACGGGGTCGCCGTTTGGCTCGTCCTCGTGATAGGCAAGATTCGAGAGAACCGCTTCGGCGTCATGTGAATCGATCAGGATTTCGTGATGGTCGGTCCCATATCGTTTTGCGATCGCGCGCGCGAATTCCATCTCGTTATATTTTTCGAGATCTTTGAAGCCCACGGAGAATGTTTGCACCGGCCGCGACATAAGTTCCGCCATGAGCGCGACGTTCAGGCTCGAATCGATCCCGCCCGAAAGGAATACGCCAAACGGCACATCGGACATCATGCGGTCCGCGATGGATTGGCGCAGCAGCCCGCGTATCTCTTCGATGGCTTCGTGCTCCGAAATGTTGTCGAGCGGTGCGCCGGCATTTAAGAGCGACCACCACTCGCGCTTCGTCACGTTCCCATTCAAGTCGATGCGAATGGAATGGCCGGCTTCGAGTTTGTGAATGCCCTGGAACATCGTCTCCGGCGCGGGCGGTATCATCAGCGAAAGATAGTGCGGGAGCGCATTCTCGTTCAGCTTCGCGCGGATCGAGGGATGCTGCAAGAGCACTTTGATTTCGCTTGCGAAAATAAATCGGCCATTGGGCGTCGCATAATAGAGCGGCTTGATGCCAATTCGATCGCGTGCGCAAAAAAGCTCCTGTTTGGTTTCATCCCAAATAGCGATGGCGAACATTCCCATGAATTTTTCGAGACATGCTTCACCCCATTCCTGGTAGGCATATAGTATCGTCTCCGTATCGCTATACCCACGGTAGCGGTAACCTTTTGCTTCCAGTTCACTTCGGATTGCTCTGTGATTGTAGATCTCGCCGTTAAAGACGAGGGTATATCGCCCATCGGGTGTTGTCATCGGCTGATGGCCGGCCGGAGAGAGATCGATGATCGATAATCGGCGAAAGGTCAGGCCGCAGAGGCCGGTCGGGGCGATGTAATAGCCAGCGTCATCGGGGCCGCGATGCACCATCGCGTCGGACATGCGAGTGAGCAACTCCGGAGAAATCTCAGGATGCGCTTTGTAGCCATAATCGAATACGCCGCCAATACCACACATAGAGGCTATGCTACGAAAGTGAGGAGACTATGATTCGTTGAGAGCGTTATCGCGGCTTCGAATCATCGTCAGAAACGGCTCGATGTGACGGGAAAGAATAATCAGAATCACCACGCCGATGGAAATTCGCAGATCGCTCCCATCTTGTTGAAGTCCGCTGATTGCGAGAGTCGTCGCTTCAATAAAATTTATCGGAATAACAAGCAGCAGCAAGAGTGCGCCAACGCTCGCAATAATTGACGCAAAGTGAACATGGTCGCGAAGCCGTTTCGTTATGTCGTAAATCAAGAGCCAAACTAAGACCGCCGGAGGATTCACGAGCGCCAGCGCGCCCGCTGTCGTTGCCAAACCTCTTCCGCCATGAAACCGCAGCCAAATTGGATAGCAATGTCCAAGTACCAGCGTTGGAATAAGAACCAGCAATGCCTGATTTGTAGTGGCCGGGTTCCCCGGCCTGGCCAGTTCGAATACCAGTACG
>DASRZC010000066.1:0-6009 GCA_035686785.1 Kapaibacterium sp. (SeqCode) | reverse complement strand
GATCAGCACGTTGAAGAGGCCGCTCGTGAAAGCGACGCTCTGATTTTCCGTGTAAATGGCCGTGCCGCCCGTTGCGGAGGGATAGATCGAGATCGTCACGTTATGCGTGCCGGAAAGCGGCGTGCTGTTTTGCGTCACCACCCCTTGATAGGAGATTACCTGCTGGGCGTGGGAAGCACGCGCGCCGAGCGCCAAAACGAGGTACAGGCTGAGCGCCCATGCCGTTACGATGGAAATGCTTTTGAGTGTTTTCATAAGTACGATGATTTAAGTGAAGAAACAAATCGCGGCCGGATGCTTCAAGCATGAGCGATCATGCGGCCGTGAAAAAAACTTTTTGCAATCAATTCGCAATGAAGACCATGTTTTCATGATTAAATTGCCTCCGACAATCTGCGAATATAACACATTTTTTATCCCGGCGCATGAAAAGCAAAATCCCCGCGCCTGCGAAGCATCGGCGGGCGCTCGTTCGCCGAGGCGATATGGAAGTTGCCATGCATGAACTGGCCGAGGCAACCGCCCACGATTATCCTTTCAACAATCCCGTTTTTCAGCATAAGGAGACGAATTCCATCGGAATCTCGTTCGTCTCTTTCGGATCATGAAAAGAACGCCTGCTATTCTTTTTTCTGCCGCCGCTTTCGCGGGGCTGACGTTCGCGTGGTGTGCGCCCTCCGCGGCGCAAACCCCAGCCGCCGCCGTGCCGCCCATGTATGTCGGCGGCGGAATCTCGGGCGCTTTTAACGAGCATGTCCTGGGCGTCCCGGTCTATCGCGCGGATACGCTGTGCGGTGTCTTCCGCAGCGGGACGAGTATTCTTCCCAGCGGATTCCTGCTCTTCGAAAAGCCATTGGGCGATCCCGCGCATTCGCTCTGGATTGCGCCGCGTCTGCATCTTACGGATTTAGGCGCAACGATCACCACGCCATCCACGGACGCGGCGAACGTACGCAGCCCGGTCGATAGCTCGCTCGTCCCGGTGACGCAATTTTCGCAGATCGACGCCACGCTGGTTTCGCTCGGCGCGGATTTATTCGTGAAATATCCTATGACCGCGCGGCTCTTCCTCTTCGGCGGCCCAAGCATCGGATTTTTGCTGCGCAATAATTGGGATGTATTCGAGGATATTACGAGTCCGTCGCAAGCGGTTTTTTCACAAACCGGGACACAAACTCGAACGGTTACAGGCGGGCAAATCCCCAACAGCACGAGCGTGCTCTTCACCGCAACGCTTGGCGCCTCGCTCGACGTGCCACTTTCGCCCAAAGTGGTGCTCGCGCCGGAGTTAAGCGTGACCGCGCCGATCAATAGCATTCGCACGGATTATCCGTGGCGCGTGTGGTCCGTGGCGCTGGGCGCGGCGATCAAGTTCAATATCGCGCCGGAGCCGAAGATGGAAGTGCTCGCGCCGCCGCCACCGCCCGAAAAGCCCGTGAGCGCGCTTTCGGCCAGCGTGCAAATCTCTGGCGTCATCCGCGATAGTTCGGGTAACGAGGTGGAAATCCCGAATCCGCAAATTCGCATCGAAGAATTTTTGAAGCGGGAAGCATTCCCAACGCTAAATTATATTTTCTTCGCAAACGACAGCTCGCGCATTCCTTCGCGCTATCATTTATTCGATTCGCCGGAAGCGGCGCAGGCCTTCGACATTACGAAACTCTCCGGCGAAAGCACGCTCCAGATTTATCACGACGAACTAAATATTCTGGGCAAGCGCCTCGCCGATAGTTCGAATATTACTATCACCGTAACCGGCACGAATTCTGACACTGCCGCTGCCGATACTACCGTTGCGCGCAGGCGTGCCGAAAGCGTGCGCGATTATTTCGTGAATATCTGGAAGATCGATCCGAATCGGATTGTGGTAAAATCCGAAGCGCTTCCACAAAATCCATCCCCCGCCGCGACGGCAGCCGGCGCGGAGGAGAACCAGCGCGTCGAAATTATATCGAGCAATCCTACCTTCCTCGATCCGCTCACCGTCGAAACCATCGACCGGACGATGAACCCGCCCATCATCCGTTTGCGCGCAAATTATTCTTCGCGCATTACGCTCGCCGAAAGCACGCTGGCGCTCAAGCAGGGCGATCGCGTGCTCACCTCCTATCGCGCGCCGGGCGCGATGGTGCAGTGGAATCCGAATCCCGACGATTTGCCGCGCACCGACACCCCGCTCGTCGCCTCGATGCACCTGACCGATTCCCTCGGCGCTACGTATGAAGCCTCGGATACGGCGCATGTCGAACTCCTCACCATTCGTAAGAAGCGCGAAGAGCGCGTGAAGGATAAAATTATCGAGGACTACAATCTCATCACCTTCGAGTTCGATAAATCGGATTTGAACGACCGTTCACGGCGCGTCATCGCGGAAATCGCAAAGTCCGTTGCGCCGAACACGCACATCGTCATCAAAGGCTACACGGATGTGACGGGCGAGAGCGTGCATAACCTCGCGCTTTCGCAAGCGCGCGCGGCGGCAGTGGCGGCGGCGCTCAAAGAATCGCTCGGCGCGCAAGCAGCATCCGTCACATTCGATATGCAGGGCGAAGGGCAAGACGATCTTGTCGATAACCGGTTGCCCGAAGGCCGGTTCCTATCGCGCACGGTATTTGTAGAATTGCGGAAACCGGTGGAATAATTAAGAATTAAGAGTGAAGAATTAAGAGTTAAGAATGCGGGTTCCACTAAATTCGAGAGGACATTATGATTACCACTGAAAAAGAGCGCAAAACCGCCGCCGATTACGCCAAGCTTCCCGATAGCAAGGAACGCTACGAGCTGATCGACGGCGAATTAATTATGACACCTGCACCAACCTTCGAACACCAGGATATAATCGCATTTCTCATCGAGCGTTTAGGTTCGCTAGTTCGGGCTAAACGGCTGGGCAAAGTCGTTCCCTCGCCGACCGACGTTCATGCCACCGAGCACGATGTCTATCAGCCGGACATTCTTTTCATCCGCCGTGAGAACTTAGGAATCGTGCGCGAAGGAGCTGTTCATGGCGCGCCCGATCTTGTTATCGAAATCCTTTCGCCTTCGACAGGCTATTACGATTTGAAGCACAAGAAGGACGTATATCAGCAGATCGGCGTCAAAGAATATTGGATCGTCGATCCGATGGATAAGACCGTCGAATGCTTCCTGAATTCCCCGCGCGGATTCGAGACATTCTTCATCGGCAAACAAACAGGCCGCGCGCAATCCTCGGTGCTGCCGGAATTTTCCATCGATCTCGGAGAACTTTTTTCGCTGTAACCAAAGAATGAAACGCTACGCGCTCATCGGCTTTCTCCTTTCCGCCTTTGTAGGTGGGCCGGCGTTCGCGCAACCGAAAATTTTGTGGCAAAAGTGTCTGGGGGGAAGCGGAATTGACGACGCTTACGACTTGACTCATACGTCAGATGGTGGGTTAGTCATGGCGGGGGATGCTGGTTCGATTGATGGTGATGTGTCAGGATTTCATGGGGGTGGTGATGATGCTTGGTTGGTAAAGCTCAGTGCTGGTGGCGCTATTGAATGGCAGAAATGCTACGGCGGGACTGCCCAGGAACTTTTCCGATGCGTAATTCAAACCAGCGATGGAGGATATGCCATGGCTGGGCAGACAACATCCAATGACGTTCAGGTATCGGGGAACCATGGCGGAGCATGGGATGGCTGGGTTGTGAAAGTCGATGATGCTGGTGCTGTCCAGTGGCAGCGATGCCTTGGTGGAAGTGCTGATGACGAACTCCTTTCCATAATTCAAACGTCCGATGGAAATTATGTGGTTGCTGGGGAGACACAATCAATGGACGGTGACGTGCATGGAAATCACGGACACTATGATGCCTGGGTCGTAGAACTCGGCAGCGATGGCTCAATTTTATGGCAAAAATGTCTGGGAGGAACTGCGGACGAATATGCGAGTTGCTTGATACAAACATCCGATGGTGGTTACGCTGTCGGGTGCTATTCAACCTCTAACGACGGCGATGTTTCGGGCTGGCACGGAGAATCGGATGCATGGATCGTGAAATTAAACAATGCGGGTGCCATTGAATGGGAAAAGTGCTATGGTGGCACCGACCCCGATTGGGCAACAGCAATTCTCCAGAGTTCGGATGGTAACTTTGTGTTCGCCGGGAATACGAACTCAAACAATGGGGATGCCGCCGGAGACAACCCATTACGTGCGAACGATATTTGGATTGTGAAACTGGACCAAGCAGGTAATCTCCTCTGGCAAAAGACTTATGGCACATATTCTGAAGTCTCCGGCCCACAATCGATTGTTGAAACCGCAGATCATGGATACTCGATCGCTGGAAGTGGCTATAATGAACCGGGGAATCACGGCTCAGAAGATGAATGGGTATTCAAGATTGACGATACGGGCGCTGTCCAATGGCAACGAAGCCTCGGTGGCTCTCAAAGGGATCAATCATACGCAATAACACCAACTATCGACGGTAACTTCGCAATTGCGGGAATAACGGAATCTAATGACAGAGATGTTTCCGGCAATCATGGCAATCGTGATGCCTGGGTCGTTAAATTGGCTCCGCCCCCTCCCCCTCCAATCATCTCCTACATCACCCCAGATGCCGGTGCGCCGGGGATGTGTGTGGCGGTCGAGGTTGTCGCGCCTGCGAGCGCGCAGGGAGGCTTCGGCGGCGATCAGGTCTATACGGATGGTTCGCTCGTTAAACTCACGCGCGCGAGCGATTCGGCGTTCGTGCGGCTGGGTCCTTCGATCGTAAGCTGGAATGGGCGGCTCATCCAGCAAATGTTTATGATAGAGCCAAATATCAAGGCGCTTCCGCATGAGGTATATTTTCAGGTCGTGGTGAATGGAGTTGCGAGCACGACGGATAGCTTCGATGTTGTCGCGCCGTTCGATTTTGGGACGCAAGTAAATGGCGGCGTTCTGCTCGGCGCCTCGCGGACGCATCGAAACACGATGGTCGTCGATTCGATGACCCTCATGAATGGCACCTTCACGCTTCCAACGACCGATCCCGATCTGTCGACACCCGGCAACCAAGCTTATCTCCCACTTCGCATTCTGTCGCTTGGTCCGATTCGCCTGATTAATGCGTCTATTTCGGCAACTGGTTTGTCTGGGAATACCGGAACTGGTGGTGGCGCGGGCGCGCCTGGCGGTGGCGGAGGGGGCAGCGGCTATCCCGGCTATGGGGGTGCGGGCTATACTGGCGGCGGAGGCGATAACGATAACTCGAATGGGCCGGGTGGCGCGGGGACGGGCTCCGTGAGCGCTTCGCCCACAGGGGGTATAAGCTTGAATGGCGTGGACGGAGGTAACGGCGAACAGCATTCCGGCAGTGGCGGTGACGATGGCGGCGGCGGTGGTACCGGACTTCCCTTCGGAACAAGCGGAACGAATGGAGGACCAAGCAGTAGCCCTTCGGGCGAATATGGTGGCGGGTCGGCAGGCGGAAGCTCTGGCCCACCTACCTATTCCAGTAATTATGGCGGCGGAGGAGGAGGGAATTTGGCAGCCGGTTCTGCCGGGCAAGGCAGTGGGAATGACGGTGGGAACGTAAATGGGAACTCCATGCTCGTTCCACTCTTCGGCGGTTCCGGCGGCGGCGCTGGTAACCAAACTTATTTCAGTTTGTTCGGCGGCTCGCAAGGCGGTTGTGGAGGTGGCGGTGGCGGCGCGGTGGAGCTAACGAGCTTCGCAGCCCTGGATTTTACGAATGGAATACTCGGCGCGCAAGGAGGATCCGGAAGCTCGGCTGTTCCACAGACATTCGAGCCGGCTGCCGGCGGTGGCGGCGGTTCCGGAGGGGCGATCTCGCTCAGCGCGCGTGATTCCGTTGTGATCCGCAGTGGTGAAATCAGGGTCTCTGGTGGGTCTGGAGGATCGAGTTCGAGTTCGAATTCCAACGGCGGTTCTGGAAGCGTGGGCCGAGTTCGCATTAACGGATTTGTGTCCAAGTATTCCAGCCCTGATAGCCGCAACTATTATATTGATTCGAATGGCTTTACCGGCCCCTC
>DASRZC010000065.1:0-9824 GCA_035686785.1 Kapaibacterium sp. (SeqCode) | reverse complement strand
AAACACACCGATTGTCGCAACAACTATTTCCATTGGACAATCAAAATCTCGGCTTTCCCGCCTCACGGTCATACGAGATTTATCTTTCGCCGGCATCTTAATTTCTACTCCACCGCCGGCATTCGGATGGTAAACCGTGTGCCTTTCCCGAGTTCGCTTTCGACGCCGATCGTCCCGCCATGGGCTTCGACAATGGACTTGACAATCGCCAGCCCCAGCCCGAGCGAACGCTCGCTATCGCCATGCGGGCCGGTGCGCGCTTCGTCCGTCCGGTAAAAACGTCGAAATACTTTTGGCAGATCTTCCTTTGCAATTCCAATACCGGTATCGGCGACGCCAAAGCAGACTTCATGGTCCGCGCTATAGAGAAACAACTTGACCTTGCCGCCGGCGGGCGTGTATTTCAACGCATTATCGACGAGGTTCATAATGACCTGATACAAGCGCGTCGGATCGGCGGAGATTTTTTTCGATCGGGCCTGCTCGTCGAAGCGGCCATCGAGCGAGAGGCTGCGCTCCTCGGCAAGAATCTCGGCATCTTCGCGGAGCGAATCGAGATAGTCATAGACGTTGATCGCTTCGCGTGCGAGCGGCAGCCTTCGATCGTCGGCGCGGGAAAGCATGAGCAGCCCTTCGACAATGCGCTGCATCCGCTCGACTTCCTCCATCAGGCTCGTGAGCACTTTCCGCGCCTCTTCGGGTTCGAGCAATTGCGCGGCCTCCAAATGGCGTTCGGTCTGCTCGATCTCGCCCTTCATAATCGCGAGCGGCGTTTTCAACTCGTGCGACGCGTCGGAGGTGAATTGGTTCACCTGCTGGAACGAACTTTCGAGCCGCGTGAACATCGAGTTCAGTGTTTCGATCAGCATCACGAGTTCCCGGTCCGTCTTCCCCGGCATATCGATGCGCTGCGAAAGATTCTTCGCGCTGATCTCCCGCGCCGTGTCCGCGATTTGTTCCATGGGCCGGAGCGCCTTTCGGGCCAGCCACAGGCCGCCAAAAATCGAAATGGCCAGCGCCAGCGGAATCCCGATAAAAAACGACGAACGCACCTTCCGCAAACTCTGCTCGATATCCGTCACCGGATAGCCGACATAGACATCGAAGCGCGCATTATGCGCCCGCGCCACCCGCACATTCTCATTTTTGATGCGGACGGTGCGGTAAGCCGAGGTCGTATCGGTTTCCGCGTGGCGATGCACCAGCCGCACGAGCCGCATGATCGTGTCCGGGCCGAGATTCGGAGTACGGAAGAATCCTTCTTCATGCGTGTGGCCGGCGGTGTCTAACGTTACCGCGTAAATCTCGACCAAATTATTGCGGCGGCTCGAAACCGACCGCTCCACGATCGCATCCAGCGGATCGACCGTCTTCCCCGTCGAATCGACGAAGGAAAGCTCTGTAATGACCTGATCGATGATTTCGCTGACCACCCGGTCGGCTAACGCGGGGCCTTTCGTCGTATCGGGTACTTCCCGAAGTGCCATGTCGATCAAATCGCGCAGGGAATTCGCTTCGCGGGCTTCCCCGTGCATCACGATCTGTTGCGGATTCGTGGAGGGCGGCAGCGTGGAGATCAGTGTGAGCGTGATTTTCGCGTCGTCGATGAGCGAAGCATCCAGCGCCTCGAAGAGCGACTGCCGTATCTTGTAATATTGGAACAGCCCAATCGCGCCGATCGTCAGCACGACGAGCAGCGAGTACCATAAAATCAGCCGTAAACGGAGCATTGTTGCATAACAACGTGCTTCCGGTATTCTTAATTCTTACCGTCCGGGTCGGGCGAGCGGAACTCGCCCGGACACAACCCCTTGCGCGTGTAAGTGCAAGTTCCGCGCGCACTCCACGGGGCGGGCGACTCCCGCCACCGCTGCGGGAGGAAATTTTCACAACTAATTTCCTCCCGCCAAACGATGGGGGGCGTCAACGGCGGATAGGATGCTTCGCAAAGGAATCCTCACCCGCTAATGACGCGGCACGCACGTATATAAGAACAGAAAGAAATTCCGAGATACTAACAAAATACTCGAAATTTCACGAAAAACAAAGGATTTTTACTGAAGCAATACAAAGATACGAAATTTTTTGGCCCTTGCAAGAAATCCGAAAAATTAAGGCGCCGTGTGCGCCCTCCGCGGCGCGCACTATTGGGATGTCTGGTTTTTTTGTTGTATTTTTGAGGAAATGTCACGACGATCGTTTTCTCTTTTGGCCATACTCGCGCTCGTTCTTTTCGCGGCGTACTATATTTTTTTCCTGAAAAATCCCAGCATGACCGATCGTGCGCGTGTTTCGGAGCGGGAAGTTATCGTTAGTATTCCCGTGGGGGCAACGGTCGCCTCGCTTTCGGATACGCTTTCGGCGCATGGGCTGCTGCGCTCGCGTATCGCGTTCCAGCTTGCGGCGCGCGCGCTCGGGGCCGCGAAAAAACTTCATGCGGGGCTATACCGGATCGCGCCGGGGCTTTCGAATTCCGAGATCGTCCGGCGGCTGACGGGGAGCGAATACGCGCTCATTCTTCGCGCCACATTTCCCGAAGGTATCACGATGTACCGCGCGGCTTCGATCGCGCATGAAAAGCTCGGCCTCGATTCCGTGATTTTCCTGCGCTTCGCGTTCGATACCGGATTTTTGCATTCGCTTGGGATTCCGCGCGGCGCAACATCGGCCGAAGGCTACCTTTTTCCGGATACCTACGAATTTCTTCTGAGCGCCGATCCGAGAGGGCTAATCACGCGCATGGTAAAACGATGGAGACAAATGGGCGAGGATTCCATTTATGAAAAAATGGATTCCTCCTCGCTTAGCATCGAGCAGGTAATGACGCTGGCCTCGATCGTCGAAGCCGAAGCGAAGCTCCCGCAGGAGCGGGACACGATCGCGAGCATATACCTCAACCGGCTGAAGATCGGCATGGCGCTCGACGCGGACCCGACCGTGCAATATGGCCTGCACCTTACGCGGCCCATCACGCACTCCGATCTCGAAATTCCGAACCGGTATAATACGTATCGCTCGTCCGGGCTTCCGCCGGGACCGATCTGCAATCCGGGCGCGGCGAGCATTCGGGCGGTGCTGCATCCCGCAAAAAGCAAGTATCTTTATTTCGTCGCGCGCCGCGATGGCACGGGCGGGCATTATTTCAGCCGTTCGCTCGCCGAACAGGAGCGCATGATAAATCTGGCGAAGGCGAATGCCTCCTCCGAGCCGTAATGGTGGGGAGTGCAAGCGGAACTTGCACGTACACGCGCGGGAGGGCGAATTAAAAAGGATGAAAATTATGAATTATGAACCGGAAACGACTCAAACCGAGCAGGCGAAAGCCATCTTTTTTCTGTCGAATCCGGCTCGTATCTTGCAGGATGAATCTTTTTATGGAATTCCGGCATGAAACAAGGATTTCAGTGATACGTTAAGAATCTCCGGTCGAGGCAAAGCATAGGGCCCATTGGGTCATTATGTTTTGCCACTCATCACCAATAGATTTTATTTCACAAGGAGCAGAATTACTATGTTACGCAAACGTCCATTATTAGCAGCAGCATTTTTGGTTGCGCTTGGCCTTATTTTCGGGGCCACGTTAGTTACCGGTTTTGGAAGCTGGAAAGGCATGAATATCGCCTTCGGCGCCAGCAATCCGACGCTTGGCGGGCCGCTTCCGAGCCTCCCGAACACTTCGACGCTCGAAGATTTGAACGGCTCGTTCGTTGCCATCTCGAAAGCGGTACAGCCGACGATCGTCGAGATCAACGTGAAAACCGAAGCGCCGAAGATTTCGAAAAACGAGGGAGAAAACCCGTTCGAGCATTTTTTCGGCGGCGACGGCGGTAATTTCCAATTCAATTTCCCGCAGCAAAAGCAAGGCCCCGAAGAGGGCATTGGCTCCGGCGTAATTATCACCAGCGATGGGTATATCCTGACGAATAACCACGTCGTCAAGGACGCCGCGAAAAAAGGCGGCATCACCGTGACGATGACCGACAAGCGCGTCTTCGACGCCCGCGTTATCGGAACCGATCCGACTACGGATATTGCGGTCATTAAGGTTGACGCGACGAATCTTCCGGTCGCGGCGCTCGGCAATTCGGACGATCTTGCCGTGGGCCAGGTCGTGCTCGCGGTCGGAAATCCGTTGGGCTTGGAATCGACGGTTACGCAGGGCATCGTTTCCTCGCTTCATCGCCCGCTCGATATTTTCGATGAAAAAGGCGGCGCCCAGGGCTATGGAATCGCGAACTTTATTCAGACGGATGCGGCGATCAATCCGGGTAACTCCGGCGGCGGCCTGTTCGACATCAAGGGCGAAGTGGTCGGCATCAACTCGGCCATTGCTTCCGGAACCGGGTACTTTGCCGGCTATGGGTTCGCGGTGCCGATCAATATGGCCAAAGATGTGGCGATGGATCTGATCAAGTCGGGTAAAGTGAATCGCGGATATATTGGCGTGCATATCTCCTTGATCGATCAGACCACGGCTCAGGCGCTGGGGTTGGATCGTCCGGAAGGCGTGCTTGTCGCAGATGTCCAGAAGGGCGGCGCGGGTGAAGCCGCGGGCTTGAAACAGAATGACGTGATCCTTTCCGTCAATGGCCAGTCGACCGACGAGCCGAACGAACTCCAGAGCATGATCGGAATGCACCATGCCGGCGACCGCGTAACGCTGCGCATCTGGCGCAATGGAAAAGAGATGGACAAGACCGTCACGCTCAAGCCGCGCGACGAAACCGCGGATAATGCAAGTGCCAGCCCTTCGAATGAAGAGCAGGGAAACCAGGAAGAATCCAGCCAATCGACGGCAACGCTCGATAACATTGGCCTTTCCGTCCGCACCGTGACGAGCGACGACATGGCCAAGTTTCATGTCTCGAACGGCGTGGTCATCACCGATGTGGCACCAGCTTCGGAAGCGGCGGACCGTGCCTTCCCGCAGGGTGCCGTCATCACGGAAGCGGCGCACGAAAAAGTGACGAGCGCCGGGCAGTTCCAGAAGATTATCAATGATAATGCGGGCAAAGCCGTCGGGATGACGATCGTCGATAGCCAGGGCAACTCCCGGTTCTTCGCGATTAAAGTTCCGAGCGAATAACAGGGTTAAGGTTTGTGTATCACGGAATTGCATTCCGTGACCCCGAAGCGACTACAGTCGCGGAATGCAATTCCGTGATACACTCTATTTAAAGGTATTCGACCCAACCGATCATGTCTTTCGCTACGCGCTGGTGATGAATCGAGATGCAATGAAGAACGATCTTCCCAATCGAGTACCCCTCGGTCTTGCAAAATAAAATTCCTGAGTGGTCGGATGTCTTTGCGGCAATGCGAAGAAAATCGGTATCGTGAGTAATGATAATCCTTCCCTCTGTGCGCGCAAACTCTAATTGAACCAGATCCTCCGCCGAAACTAATCCTACTTCGTTCGTCACGGTCACGTCGATGCCGTTATTTCGAAGCGATTGAGCGATGTCGGGATCGACATTCTCATCGAGATGGAACTTAATCTCGGTTGGCATCGGGCTGGGCGATAGGTTGAGGGTCGTCCAGAATCGACCGCGCCGACATTTTCATTTTGCGAATGTATTCGTCATCCTCGGCAAACGATTTATCGATTTCTTCCCGGTGATCGTAGTAGTAGGCAATTGCCGCATAGACTCCGGCCAGCGGTAATTTCCACTTTACGGCAATGGTCTCCAGCGGAATGCGATTGTAGAAATGGTGCGCCACGACATCCTTCACGGAAAATCGCGTTCCCGCGATCCGCGGTTTACCGAAGGCAATGTTCGGATCGGAAACGATATGTTCGATGCTCTGCTGCATGAGAGAGGCTAACTTTTTCAGCGTGGAATCGGTTCACAAGGCTAATTGGCAACGGCTTCCGCATCTAACAAGGAGGTCTCGATTTTCTTCGTGCCTTTTTCGCGCACAATGATTCCCTCTTTCTTCAACCGCACGCTCACGATTTTCGAGACGCCATCTTCTTCCTGCGTGACGCCGTAGAGCGCATCGGCAGCAGCCATCGTCCGCTTGTTATGCGTGACGACGATGAACTGCGTGTTCGCCGCAAAGCGCCGAATGATCGAAAGGAAGCGGTCAATCGAGTTATCGTCGAGCGGAGCATCGACTTCATCCAATATACAGAATGGGCTTGGCTTCACGAGATAAATCGCGAAGAGCAGCGCGATGGCGGTGAGGGTTTTCTCGCCGGTAGAAAGCAGGTCGATCGAGTGCGGCCGCTTGCCACGCGGCTGCGCGAGGATTTCAATCTGCGCTTCGAGCGGGTCCTTGCCATCTTCGAGTGATAGATTGCAGGTATCGCCTTCGGCAAAGAGGGAACGGAAAATATCCTGGAAGTTCGCGCGGATTTGCTCGAAGGTCGTGAGAAATTGCTCTGTCGCGGTGACGTTGATCTCTTCGATCATATTCGTCAGATTTTTCTGCGCCTCGGAAAGATCGCGGCGCTGCGTCGTCAGGAATTCCAGCCGTTCCGATTCCTTTTGGAACTCATCATACGCCAGCAAATTGACAGCTCCTAAATTTTTGATCTTCTGCTTTAGCTCCCGGACGTTTTCACGGGCGTCGCCGAAGCTGAAGGAATCCTCTTCCGAATACGTCTTTCGTTCGATTTGCGAAATTTCAAATTCTTCTTTCGCGCGATCTTCCAACTGCCGAAGTTTTTGTTCCAGCTCCTGAATTTTTAGTTGGAGTTCGTGCGTGATGTTGATCGTCTTGTCATGCTCCTGCCGTTCCTCGCGGAGCGCCTCGCGGTACTTATGCGCTTCGGCCTGTTTCGCTTTGCGAAGTTCCGTGACTTCGGAGTGCCGGCCGGTCGCGGAAAGTAATTCTTCTTCCAAGCCGGCGAGCATCGCTCGAAACTCTACGAGCTTTGCAGAATGCTCGGCAAGATCGCTTTCTGCTCGTTCGCGCTCGCGCTGGCGCTGCTCGGCAAGTTGCGTGGCATTTTGCGAGGCGCGTTCGGTCTGCCGCGTTTCGCTTTCCAGACGCGAAACTTCGGAGACGAGTCCCGCAAAGCGGACCTGCACTTCGGTCGAGCGCTGCGCTTCTTCGGCGAGCAGCCGCTCCGCTTCTTCGACCACCTGCTGCATCTTCACCGATTCTTCGAGCGCCGCGCCATGCCGCGCTTCGAATTCCGTAACCTGAATTTCGATACTTCCCAGCGAATCGGCCAGCGGTGCGAGATCGTTTTTGAGGCGCGATTCTTCCGAGGCAAGCGATTCGCGCTGCTCGCCGGTGCGTGTTAGCTCATATTGCACTTGCCCCGCGCGAACCTGCACCGAGCGGCGCGCTTCTTCGGCATCGCGAGCCGATTGAAGCAGCGAACGCGCATCGATCGCTTCGAATGTGCGGTTCGTCTCCGCGATTTCGTGCTCATAGCGGTCAAGCTCCGCCTTGAGATTAGCGACATCGACTTCCAACTCGCGGATTTGCTCGCGCTTGCCGATCAGAATTCCCTCGGTGCTTTTTTTCGATCCGCCTTTTACAAAACCCGCGCGCGTAATCACTTCGCCATCCATTGTCACGCATCGTTCGATGCCGGGCGCGGTATCGAGTAACTCGAATCCCGCCTGAATCGAATCGACCACCGCAATCTCCGAAAGGAGCATCCTAAAAAGCTTCCGGTACCGCTCTGAAAACCTGGCTAATGAAATTGCACGACGTGCGCCATTTGGCAAGTCCACTCCGTCCACTCCGTCCACGCTGGGAACTCTATCCAATGCAATCAACGTAGCTTTGCCCTTCTGGGAATGTCGGAGCACATCGACGGCGTCGAAAGCATCTTTGCTGGAAGTGACAATAAGATAGTACGCAATTTCCCCCAAGGCGCTCTCAAAGGCAACACGGTATTCCGGATCGCAATCGAAGGCATCGGCCACGGTGATCGGATCGGTGGAAGCCCAGCCGGATTCCGAGAGAAGATACTGCGTGCCTTCGCCAGCGCCAATGCCCTGCTCGACCAAACCCGTGAAGAATTCTACCTTCGAAATCTTTTTGCCGATCTCATTCTGCACAGCGAAGGAGGCATTCTGCAATTCGTCCAACTTGGCTTTGAGTGCCTCCTGCTCGTCCAGCGCGGACTGATGGGCGGCTTCCGCGGTGGCGATGTGTTTCGAAACTTCCGTCAACTCCTCGACCAATGTTCGGGCTTCCCGTTCGAGGCTCCCGTGCTTCTCCTCGATCGCGGCATATTCGCCTTCGAATTTTGCAAGGCGGCGTTCTAATTCCTCGATGCGGGCTTTGCGGCGTTCGAGATCGTTCGAGCGCTCGTTACGCTGATTGAGTAAAGCATAAACAAGTTCGCGAGCTTTCTGCAATTCCGCGCGGCGGCTGCGCACGACGTTCTCCGCTTCGGTGCGGATTCGTTCCTTCTCTAATTTTTCCGCTTCGAGCGTGGAACGGTCCTGGGCGGCGCGCTCGTGCGCAAGCTTGAGCGAAGCGATACGCTCCGAAAGCTCGATCTTTTCCTTTTCGAGTCGCTCGAAATCGGCGAGCGCGCGCGACTTTTGCTCTTCCAAAGCGCGAATGCGCTCTTCGGTCGCGATGATGGTTTCGCGCGTCCGCTGGATAATCTCGGATTTCTCTTTTACCGAGCGTTCGGAAGAGATCATTCGCGCTTCGATTTCGCTTTCTTCGCGTTCGATCACATCGAGGAGCGCCTCGTATTTCGAAAGCTCGCCGGTAATACGGTCGCGCTGGGATTCGGCGCTGTGAAGCTCGGCAACGAGGGGCTGAATGCGCTCGGAAGTCTCGGCATATTCGCGTTCGAGCAGTTCGATTTCCAGCGCGCGAAGTTCAGCGGATAGTTCCGCGTGGCGCTTCGCTTTTTCTGCCTGGCGTTCGAGCGAGGCGACCGATTTCGTCACCTCTTTTACAATATCATCCACACGGGCGAGGTCGTTCGCAACTTCATCCAATCGCCGCAGTGCCTCTTTTCGGCGAGCCTTATATTTCGTGACGCCGGCGGCCTCTTCGAACAGTTTGCGCCGCTCCTCGGTACGATCCGAGAGGATCGTCTCGATCATTTTCAGTTCGATCACGGAATAGGCGTTCGCACCCATGCCGGTATCCATGAAAAGCTCCACGATGTCGCGCAAACGGCATTGCGCTTTGTTCAGCAGATATTCCGACTCGCCGGAGCGAAACAGACGCCGGGTGATCGTCACCTCCTGATATTCCGTCGGAAGAATGCCCTTGTTATTCTCGATCGTGATCGAAACTTCGGACATACCGAGCGGCTTGCGGGTGCGCGTGCCATTGAAAATGACGTTTTCCATCAAATCCGAGCGGAGCGTGGCAGCGCGCTGCTCGCCCAGACCCCAGCGAATGGCATCGACGACGTTCGATTTGCCGCACCCGTTCGGGCCGACAATGGCCGTCATGCCTGCGTCAAACTTGAGCAGCGTCTTCTGTGCGAACGACTTAAAACCGATAATTTCTAATTTCGAAAGATACATGTGTGTAGGACATGCTTTAGCTTCTGTTGAACAATTTCGATCAATTTAAAAATGTCATCCTGAGCGGAGTTCATCCCGACGAAGGAGGGATGAACGGAGTCGAAGGATCTCTTAAAGTTTGGCTGCCAGTGGAATTACAAGAGATTCCTCGACTCCGCAAATCTCCGCTTCGCTCCGATTTGCTCCGCTCGGAATGACAAGCTAACTTAATCAGAGTTTCCTTAATTCAAACCTTCCTTAACTCTTAATTCTTAACTCTTAATTCTTAATTACTTCGCGCCGTTCCTTAGTTTTGAAGAATTATCATCACAATGACAATGAGAATGGCGAGCAGGACAGCTCCGTACCCATAAATTT
>DASRZC010000064.1:0-18720 GCA_035686785.1 Kapaibacterium sp. (SeqCode) | reverse complement strand
GGAAAATCCAAAGTTTCTGTTTCTTCTTGCCGCCCAGATACTGAGTACGGGTGGAACTCTGCCGCAAGGAACTTATTATCCATCGACCGCCACGCTTGCTTTCTGGGATCCTACATACGCCGCTCCTGGTACGGGGCAAATTGTTCCCATCGTTTCCCCGTATTTAACGACTCCGCAGCCTCAAGATCCGGCGGCTTTTGAACAAGCCTTGCCGGTAGGGACATCTATTCAATCGGGGGGGCCGATGATTGAGTGGGCAACCGTGGCAAGAACACCCGATACGAATCAGTTCGCGGTTTTTTACCAGACGTATGCCGAAGGCGACACGGAACTTATCAATACCCCATCCGATCCAACCCTGGACAGTTCCTTCGCGTATGGCAGTATTTATTATCAGGAGACAACCGATGGTGGCCAAACGTGGTCCGCTGCGACACCGCTCCTTTCCGCGAGCGCGACGACACCAAAGCTCGATTACCGGCAACCGATGACGTCCGACTTCAACGATACCAGCGCTTCCGGGCCTCAGTACAAAGTCGTCGCCGTGGTGGATACGGCTCCGGGCAACCTTTACCGGAATGGCATCTATGGTTTCGATTTACACAATTTCGCGCTCGCTTCTGTCGGAGGTGTAGATGCGGTTAGTCCGCAACAGGCTTCGCCTATCGACTTTTCGTTGTCTGCCTTCCCCAATCCCATGGCTTCAGCCGCGAGCATTGGCTTTACCCTGCCCTCGGAATCCGCCGTATTGCTGACGGTTTCCGACATGCTGGGCCGGACAGTGGAGACGTTAGCGAGCGGGCGAATGGGACCCGGGGAGCACACGGTAATATTTAACGGAGCCGATCTCCCGAACGGAGTGTATCGCTACACTCTTCGCGTGAATGGTGAGAGTATCACAAGGAGCATGTCATTGTTGAGGTAAGGATTTTCCCGCCGGCCCTTGCGGTTCCGCGTTTTCGCGGGCTTCCGGGGCCGGCAATTTCCGCCCCTTCGCCATTCCTACATTTTTTTTATTCAACCGCGCGACTCGCAAGCTGTTCATGTGTTCCTGTTACGAAATCAATAACAGGGCCGGGCGCGGAAGGCTGACTGGCGGGGAAGGCTGACTGGCGGGGAAGACACGGGAGCGCAGCAAGCAACCGCATCAAACAGTTTTTCAATTCTTTCGATGATTTTATTTCGGAGCGGAATCATGATACGAAACCGGTTTAGTCATGGCGATTTCATCCGGCGGAGCCGGATGCTCGTTGTAATCCTCGCGACGCTCGGGTTGAGCGCCGTGAGTGCGTGGGCACAGACGGGCAAAATCACCGCGAAGATCGTCGATGCCAAGACGGGCGAGCCGCTCATTCACGCGGTCATCCAGATTCTCCAAAACCGGATGGGCGCGCTTACGCACGAGGATGGCGTCGCGACGATCATCGATGTTCCACCATCCCAGAATTACACCCTCATCGCGAAATACGTCGAATACATTCCGGATACGATCTATCACGTCCAGGTTCAATCCGATATTACGACCGCGCTCAATTTGAAACTCGGCAAGAAGGGCGGAATCATCACCGTCGTCGCGCAGGCGCCCATGGTTGAAAAGACGAAGACGGATATCTCGACGAAGATTTCCAGCTCGGAATTCGCGAGCATTGCAGGCCGCCAGCGCATCGACGAAATCATCAAACTCACGCCGGGCGCGGTGCAGGATAATTCCAATGGCGGCATCAGCTTCCACGGCAGCCGCGGCACTTCGAACTCCGTGCGGTTGAACGGCGTCGAAATTACCGACCCGCTGACCGGACGCGCCGGTTCGCTCGAAACGGGACTCTCGCGGTTAGCTATTTCCGAGGTCGATATCGTGACCGGCTCGGCCGATGCCTCGAAGGGCGGTTTCGTTGGCGGCGAGATCAATACGCAGACCCGCTCGGGCGGGAACAATCTCGACTTTACCGCGCACTACCGTACGGAAATTCCCTCACTCTTTGGCTACAGCCAAAACGGGTTCCAGCAGATGCCGTCGGGCGATAAAATCTATGAGTTCTCGCTGGGAGGCCCGCTCGTTACGCAGGACCTGAAATTTTTTATAACCGGCCGCCTCAATACGTTCGACCACTATAATAACTTCACCGATCCGACTTTTTCTAATGAGGGTTTGGGGGTCATCGATCCGCTTGGGAATAATCTTGGCGAATTACCACTGACCGAGCGGTATTACCGGACGGGAACGGCACAGCTTGCCTTTCAGGCGCTCGGGTTTTCGGTCACTGCGAATGCCGATCTCAATGCCACAAGCGGGTTGCTCAACAGTTGGACCACGCTGTACGAAGACCCTTATTATATTCCCGCGGAAGAATGGACAAATGATGTCTATTCGCTCAATGCGCGCGGGCAGATCGGCGATGGCGTGCTCGAACTCCAGGGTGGGTATAGCCTCTATGATATTCAGTACGGCAAATACGATCACACGCAGCCGGTGGACATTACCCACGAGCCGCAGTTCCTTTCAACGACGGATAATTACACCTATAACTCCATCGATGGGACGGTTTCGCCCGGTCCCGATGGAATTATCGATATTTATACGCCGGTCACAAAGCAGATACCCGATCCGGCGGATCCGACAAAGGCATACAGCACGCAAGTTCCGGGCCTTAACCCATTTACGGGGCGTATCGAAGGGCCGGCGATCGCACAGACGAGTTCCAATGCGTATGGGCTGGTCGGGACCTTGCCGAACGGTCAGCAATTTATTGCCACCGGCAACCCCGCCGGTTTTCTTCAGCAGAATGAAGGCCAATCGCAGTTTTCCGGTAATTATACCATGCAAATGGGCTCGCATTTTATTACAGCGGGCTTCGAATCGAATTTTATGTCCATCTACAAGTACGAGAACGATCTTCCATGGGATGCAAACCCGTTTAAAGACTCGTTCCTCGTTCACCCCTACACGGGAGCGATTTATGCCAGCGACAAGATGGAATTCAGCGATATCACCTTCGCTCCGGGAATTCGGTTCGATCTCTATCAGCCTAATTCGAATGCAATCCAGAACCTCTACGATCCGCTCGCGTCTCCGCTTACTGCCACGCCGCTTCAAACGCAGGTTTCACCTCGTATCGCGGTCACCTATGCCGTGACCGATCAAACAACGTTTAACTTCGGGTATAATTGGTATTTCAAGGAACCCAATCTCCAGGATGTGTTGCGGAGTACTGCCGGCGGAAATGCATATCAGATTAACTTGGCTCTGCAGCGCGGAAATCAAATCCTTGGGAATGCCGGCCTTCAGGCGGAGCGGACGAAAGAAGTCGATGTCGGCTTCAATACCCAGCTTTCTGACATTTTTGCGTTCAGCGTAACCGGTATCTATAAGGATCTTCGCAATCAGAGTGGCCTCGAAGCCATTAATAGCCCGTTGCTGGCACAGAGCTACTTTATCTCTACCGATGACGAATACGGCAACGACCGCGCGATCGAGGTCGTGGCGGAAAAAGAGATGGCGGATAATTGGTCGTTGAAGGCAAATTACACCTACCAACTGGCGCAGGGAACCTCGTCTTCCGCGACCGAGGCCTATAGTGAGTTTCTCAATCAGGATCCGAGTTCCGAGCAGGCGGTGCTGCCGCTGACACCGTTCCCGTTCAGCTACGACCGGACGAACGTGGCCGATATCCTTTTCAATATTAATTACAATAAGGACGAGGGGCCGACCATCTTTGGCAAGAAATTGCTCGAATGGTTCTCGTTGAATACCACGACGATCTATCAGACCGGAACGCCCTACACGGCCGTCAACCTTCGGGGCGCGACCATTGGCTCGATCAACGGCGACCGGCAGCCCGATGAATTCCAGACCGACGCCACGTTGACCCGCACGATCCCGTTCGGCGATGTTTTTGGTCCGAGCATGAGCTCGATTTTCCTCGATTTGCAGCTTGAAGTGACAAACGTGTTCGACCGCGTCACGCCGTTGCAGGTCTATGCGTCGACGGGGCAGGGGGATAACGATGGACTGACCGGGCTGCTCAACCCCACGCAGGAATTTTATAACGACCCGACGAACAGCCGGGGCGGGCAAATCGACCCGGTGGGGAATTTGTATTACAATCCGCGCCTGGACTTGAATCACGATGGCAAAGTGAGCCTTGCCGAGCAGCAAATATCGTATAACCAATACCGCAAGGATAACTACAATCGCGCTGTATTCTATCAGATTCCGCGCCGAGTCTTTCTTAATTTCACGCTTCGCTTTTAACGATGACCGCATATCAATCATGCGCCTTCCTTGTCGGGAGACGTTATAGCCGTGACCTTCCGGTCACGGTGGCGAAGCCTATTCGCCGTGGCCTTAAGGCCACGGCTACAAAACTTTTTAGAATGAGAAGAATGATCATACTCCACTCCTCCTCCACGCGCAGTGCGCGATCGAGCGCCATGGCACAGCCTGCGAATGCACCTTCGATGGGGCTTCGCGGCACGGCCGGTGCCGCCATCGTAGCGTTCGCCGTTCTTGCAGCATTGGTTTCCAATTCGTGGGCACGCCTTTCCACCTCCTCCGTCAAATCCAAAAAAGGTGGCGAGCAGGTGCTTAATTTTTTGCGTCAGCGGAATGTTTATAGCAATCTCGATTTCTATTACACGAACCGCGGCGTGCTGTTCAATTCCGGCGCCGGAAATGCGTTCGAGGGATTGTTCTGGCCGCGCGGCTCGGGAAACAGCTACATTTTCGGAGAAGGCCTTTGGTTTGCGACCCAGAAAAAATTATCCGACGGCAAACGCCATAAGCTCTGCGAATTAGGATACAACCCGAATTCCGGAGCAGGATGGTATATCGAGGGAGAGTATGCTTCAGTCCGAGGCACCACTACCGATCAGGCTACGCCGGGTGCGAAATATATTTCTTATGTGGGCTGGCGGTACGACAAATCGAGCGGAAAATATCTTTCCGGCACCTCGTCGGTAGTGCCTTCGCCGTATTATAGCTGGCCGTTATGGGATACCTCGACGACGAAGACGCTCGACCGTAATTATTATTTCGGCGATTACATCTCCGATGTCACGAAGCGCAATATTTCGAGTTTGCAGGCGATTAGCAAGCCGAATCCGAAGCCCGCCATTTTGTCGGAAGAAGATATTGTCAATCAATACACGGACGAAGACCCATCGAATAATCCGGAATTTCGGGCGGGCACCGGTTATCCGTTCGGCATCGATGTCTCGGAAGCGATTTATTCCTGGAGTTTCGGGCGCTACCGCGATATGATCTTTCTTCGCCAGAAAGTGACGAATTCCTCGCAGGATTCGCTCCTCAATTGCTGGATCGCTCCGGCCTTCGATCCCGATCTGGATGACAATGGCCCCGGTGCGGCGCAACAAGATCAAAACAGCTATGTGAACTCGGCGTTGGTGGCCCAGTACGCAGATCCTGCCGATGTCGCTCAATTGCGGCAGCCATACCGGTCCGACCCGACCAAACTCAATATGGGTGTCCAATGGCGAAATTTAACCCAGCCGCCCAATGGCAAACAGTATGGATGGATTGGCTTTAGCTTCCTCGAAAGCCCCGTCATCGACTCCGCCGGAAATATTATCGACAATAGCGACAGTGCAGCCTTACAAGGCTACGGACCAAACAGCCTTTTTCAAAAAAATTCACTCGGCCTGGTCACGTTTAAGGATTGGACGATTTCGAACGATCCCTCCACCCAGGATTTGCGGTATGATTTCGTTTCGTCCGGTGAAAAGGACCTGACCAGCAGTTCGCCGAATGATCAGCGATTGATGATGGCAACGGGGCCGTTTACGCTGCCGCCCGGGAAATCCGTCGAGACGGTCGTGGGGATCACGATCGCGCAAGTCGATAACATCGACTACAAGAAAAATTTTGGCGCGCTGCTCCTGCTTACCGATTTCGCGCACCAGGTGTTTGGCGAAGTAGACTCCGTTAAGCTTGCCGATGGATCGGAAGGTTATTCCGTGAATCATTTCCTTTCGCCCGTCCCGCCCGACGTGCCCAATATGAAGACGACCGGGTTGGACAAAGCGGTGCTCGTGACGTGGGATTCGGCTGCCGAGCACAGTGCCGACGTCGTCAGTGACAACGTCGGCTTCGACACCATCGTTGTCAAGGGCGACACCACTCACCACCTCCAGAGCAAAGCAACGCTGCCCTTCATCGGCTATCAACTCTGGCGCTCTTCCCGGTCCGACCATGACAGCACCATTCGCCCGGATGGCAATAATCCGGACGTTATGCTTGGCCAATGGGCCTTATATGATTTCCGGACCGATACCATTTGGAATAGTACTAACAGCCATTACTACCACTTACACTATACTCGGCTGAACACCACTCCGCACGCGATCCCGCATTCCTATCTCGATATTGGCGACGATAACCACGATGGAATCCTCACGGGCAATGAGGGCCTTTATAATGGCGTTCAATACTATTATTACCTCATAGCCTACGACGAATACGATTCGACCAACCAGGTCGGGCCGCTTTATACGTCCGTTGTTCCACCAAAGAATTTCCTGGTCGGCATTCCGAACCGGCCGGTCTATCTTGTGCCGTTCAGCGGGGACACGGCTTCGGGCGTTGCCGGTAATTGCCTTGCGGGTCATGCAAATCCCGCCGACCAGTGCCCAACATGCTCGGGCGGGTTGCTGGATGTCCGGCTCGATATCGTCGATACCGGAATCTTCGCGAAGCTATTCACCAATGACACCATCAATGTAAGTTTCCAGCCGCGATGGACGGAATATGTGAATTTCAATCAAAGCCCGTTGGAGATGTACGTCGATGTGACGGATAACCGGCAGGGGATTCAAAACACCTACGCAAAGATGCAGAACCCCGCGAACAACACCCTGGGTTATTATTTCCCGATTTTGCCGGAAGGGACGATCGTCGCGCACGTGAACGGGACTATTACTCCGGATTCTGGTTTTGCTTCGCAGTTCACCACCGATAACTCGGCCTTCTCGCCGAATCAGTCGATCGACAATGCCTTTAAGGTGCTTGCCGATATGAATTTCGAGCAATTGAGCTCGCCATACCGCCTTAGTTCTGTTGTGGTTACACCTGGCTCCAATAACCCGAGCCTCGACGAGAATATTCTTCGGCTCTCGCGGAGGACGAATATGGGCGGCGCGCTCGATTCGAACCAAAATATCTTCAACCTGCCCGGAGATTCCGCGATCCGTCCGCCTATCCTTTTATTTAATAAAAAAATTACCCTTAAGGGCACGAATCATACGATAGGGCAAATAGACACGGTCATTCAACTCGGAACTTCCAATGACTCGATTTTTACCCTCGACTCAGCCATTGTGGGGGACACTACGGTCGATAGCACAACGAATCCGGGCGTATACGATACTTCCATCACGTATCTTTCCCATACGGTGATTTATCAATACCGAATCAATAGCACGCGGCCATCCTACTTAGGCGCGCTCGGCGAGACCGCGTACGATGTCACGTTCGATTCGTTACTCAGCCCCGGCCCCGTGACGATCGTAATGTCGGACACCTCCCAAAAACTCAGGCCGGACGCGCTGCACGTGAAAGTCAGTCTCCGGGATTGCCCGCAGGCCGTTCTGCGGAGCGTCCAGGATACTGCGACGGACATGACGGAAGAACTGAATTATCTTTTTTATAGCGATATAAACAATAATAATACAGCGAAAGTCTGGGTTCCAGGCTATGATGATCCGGATATCTTCTATGTTCCAAACCCGGGCTGGTTCCAGATGACCGCATGGCATTATGAGGACGCTAATCCTCCCGGCACGCCTCATACAACTACGGCGATCTTCGACGCGCAGGACGTGCAGGACAGTGGCAGGGGGACCGTGGGGCCGTATTACTTCCCCATCAATGGAAAAGGCAATGTCGAGAGTAATGGCACCACCTATCACTATGCGGTCCACCGGCTGAGCGTGGGCGGTGCGGAATTGTTATTCAACGCGCCGGAAATTCCCGATTTTTCTGGGACTACTACCGGGGACACGATTGCAGGAACAGCTTCCCGACTCGGCGGCGATCACGTCAATCCGCACATGAATGATTTTCAGGTGGGCGATAAGATTACGCTGTCATTCACAGGGGTTATGAAGAATCTCCCGTTCCCAGGCTCGCAATTCCATATCTATACGGAAGGCGGATCGAAAGTCGATTTCGCGAACGCGAGCAACTATACCGATTCCTTGCTTCAGCAGGTGCAGGTCGTGCCGAACCCATACGTCGTCACGCATCTGGGGCAGACTTCGACGGATAACGCGAAGCTCTTTTTTACGCGGCTTCCACCGCGCTGCACGATCGAGATTTACGCGCTCGATGGCACGCTCGTCGCTACGCTCGAACATAACGGCTACGCGGATACCGGCCAAACGGTTACGAACTACGACTATAACCAACTCGCCGATCAATCTTCCGTCGAGACCTGGAATTTGCTTACGAGCGGCAAGCAGCGGGTCGGGAGTCAGGTACTCTTCGCGCGTGTCGTTGCGAAGGACCCGGTCACCGGCGCCGAGACGGGGGAGATCACCACTAAATTCGCCGTCGTTGTAGGCCTGTCTAAATAATGGAAAGCAACCGGAGCGTTATAACTATCGTGAAATCGCAGTTAGAGACTATGATACATTCGAACCCAACTGGCGCGCGTTATACGAGCTTCCGTTACCGGAGCATAGCGGCGCGATGGATGATGGCCGTGGCCGTGCTCAGCGTCCCGCTTGCGCGCGGGGCGCTCGCGCAGGGAACGTCGACCTCCACGACCGCGCCGAATTTCACGAACGCCGGAGCTTCGGGTTCGGTGTTTACCAAGCTCTGGATCGGCGCTCGCGCCTCGGGAATGGCGGGAGCCTACAGCGCGCTCGCTAACGATATCACGGCGCTTTATTGGAATCCCGCGGGCATCGCCAACTTACCCGGCATCAATGTCGGCGCTTCCTACACGAGTTGGTTCGCCGGGGTGACGGAGAACTTCATCGCCGCTACGATTCCGGTGAGCGAGCGCTATCGCGCCGGGTTTGCGCTGACGGTCGTCGATTATGGAAGCCTTCCGGAGGCGACGATTCAGCAGGATGCTAACGCCGGCATTTATAATGCGAACGATCTCTCGTTTGCGGCAACGATTGCCGGTTCGCTGACCGACCGCTTCTCGTTTGGCGCCACGGCGAAGTATCTTCGCAGTTCCATCCTCGATATGAGCGCGCAGGGGCTTGCTTTCGACGCCGGATCACTCTATCTTACCGACTTTTATCACATGACGATTTCCATGGACCTATCTAACCTGGGAACCGACCGTAATTTTTCCGGCAATAGCCTGGACTTTATCGCGAATAATCCGAATGTCAACGCGGTTCGCGATTCGCTTTCCGGCGCGCTGAATACCGGGAATTTCCCGCTGCCCCTTATCTTCCGAATTGGCGTGGCGAGCGACCTATTGCAGGGAAAAGTCGAGAACCAGAAATTGAACATGGACTTCGATTTTTCGACTCATTCCGATGGGCCCGAACAATACAATCTCGGCGCCGAATATATATGGAACGATATGGCTGCCTTCCGAGCGGGGTATGCCTTCAATCAGGATCAACTCGGTTTAGGCGTCGGGGCGGGTTTTCACTTTAAGACGGAAAACTTTTCCGGCATTATCGATTATGCCTATAACACCACGAAGAGCCTGGGCGGAATTAATCGCATTTCCATCAGCGCGACGTTCCAGTAAACCACGGTAGATCGTTCCAATAGACCACCGTAGATTCTGTACCTGCTGGAGATAGAGAACATTCTTTGGGATTAGAGCGGATGGCCTTTGCTAAGGGTTGAAACCTATCGCCGGTCCAAAGCGATACACTTTGGTAATTATGAAGTACCGCCTTTTTCTTTCCGCCGCGCTCCTTGCTGTTACGCCGATTGTGCTTCGAGCACAAAACGCCCTCGAAGCCGATGCCGTGGCATTTCGATACGATAGCACTCATGCCCAGGCCGAGATCGACTACGGCGTCCTCGAGCGAGGATTAGCCTTCAAAAATGTTGATGGTGTCTGGATGGCTTTTACATCCGCGAAAGCGGAAATATGGCAGAATGGCCGCGTCGCGCAAGAGCGGGATATTCACGATACCGTTCGATGCCCCTGCACACAGGCACAGCTTGATTCCGCCGGGGCGAATAAGTTACTTGGTTCAACCGGATTTTCCATCCCTTATGGTGACACAACGACGGCGGCCTTTCTTTGGCGAACGGGCGAGAAGGATGGCCATTCGGTTTTCGATACCATTGTAATACCGCTAATCCTTCCGGATCGCGACACATCGAAATTTTCCCTTAGCGGAGTTGAGCTTGCGGCACAAGTGGAAAAGTCATCCGGCCAACCGAGTCCGTTCGAAAAAGCCGGATATATCGTCACGCCCAATCCCTCGGCGATTTTTGGAGAAAATTACACGAAGCTTTATTATTATACGGAGCTTTATGTGCCACGGGCCGCGGTCGATCCGGCGCAAAGTGTGGACATTGTCACATCTGTCATCGATCCAAGCGGCGCTCAGATCCTTTCCAGTACGGAAAAGGTGCCCCTTGCCGGCACGGTGATTCCCATCATTCTCGGAATAGACATCGATGGTATGGCCGGCGATTCCTACAAATTGCATATCCAGGTAAAATATCAGAATGGCATTGCCACGCAAGCGGAGAAAACTTTTTATTATGCCTCGGACATCAAGCTCTCCGAGGCGCCGCCCGCGCCGCCCAGCTCGCTTGCCGCCGATTCCATTCTCTTTGCCGGTTCCGACTTGGCGAAACTCACCGATGCCGAAGCGGATGAACAAATCGAGCAATCGATGTATTGGGGTGACGATGCCGATAAAACGGCGGCGAAAAAACTCACGACCGTCGATGAGAAGCGAGCGTTTTTATTTTCCTTTTGGCGCGCGGAAGATGAGAAACTCCACTCGGCTCAACCTCTGGACGCATACCGGCTTTTTATGAATCGAGTTGCCGAGGCGAACAAGCAATTTTCCTATCAAAAGACGCCAGGATGGAAAAGCAGCCGGGGCAGGGTGTGGATTACCTATGGCCCGCCGCCGCAACGCGGAATAACAAACGTACCCTACGATCCTGCCTATAAACCCTACATCATTTGGCAATACGATCCAGGTTCTAACATCCGGTTGACGAACGGAAACATCCCGGAATTCGATTTTGTCGATCGGATGGGAGGAGGGAATTATTTTCTTGTAAACTCCAATGCGGTCGGAGAGAGTTACGATCCCAATTGGATGACCACCGAGGCGCTTCGCCTGGCGCACTGATGCTTTCATTATTCCGCTGCGTGGGCGGCTTATTGGGACGGCTTGCGTTTTGGGCGGGCATTCGATCGAAGGTCACGCTCGATAATCTTGCGAGGGCATTTCCGGAACTCCGATCGAATAAGCGCCGGCGTATGGCTTCGAACAGTTACGCCAATTTGGGCACGGTATTTTTCGAGTTCCTTTATTTGCGGTTTGCCGGGAAGGATTCGATACGGAATGGGTTGGAAATCACAAATCTTACAGACGTACTACCGGTCATTTCGAATCTTCGCGGAGCCATTCTTCTCTCCGGCCATTTGGGAAATTGGGAATGGCTGGCGCTTGGATGCGCCCTGCGTATCGGAAGCCCGCTGGACGTGATCATCAAAAACCAGCGAGCTTCGAAGGTCGAAGAGTTTTTGGTAGCGATGCGGACGCGATTCGGGAACCGGATGCTCGATGCGGGAAATGTTCGCGCCATCTTTCGCGCGCTCCGTAGTGGGGAAGTGCTGGCTATTCTTGGAGATCAGGCCGCTTCCGCGGAAGATGTTCGCGTCCCATTCTTTGGCGTGGAGGTCCCGGCGTTCGAAGGTGTCGCCCGGCTCGCGCTCGCCACTCGCGCGCCCATTCTCTTTCTGCAACCCTTTGCGCGCACGCGGCGCGGCTATCGCTGCCGTTTCACCGAAGTTCCCTTTGACGATCTTGCCGATGCAAGTGCGCCCAATGTTCGGGAACTCACCGCGCGTCATACACGAGTTCTCGAACAGGCGATTCGCGAAAAGCCGGAACTATGGTTGTGGCAGCATCGCCGCTGGAAGCATGTAACGGAATGAACGCGCTCATCATCGAGACCGCTTTTTTAGGCGATGCCATCGTTTCCCTCGGGCTGGCCCGCGAGATTAAGCGGCTGGACTCGCATGGAGCGGCGGTTACAGCCCGCGTTACCTATCTCGTTCGGCCGGGAGTCGAAGAAGTGATCGCGGCCTCGCCCGATGTGGACCACGTTCTTACATTCGACAAACATGGCTCCGAATCGGGAATCGCAGGTATTCGAAAGAAAGCGGATGAACTGAATGCGTTTGGATTCGACACCTTGTTCCTGCTCCATTCCTCGCGCCGCTCCCAATCTCTTGCCTCACTCGTCAATTGCTCCACCAAAATTGGTTTCGAAGCCATGACGCACGCCGGTTTGACCCACACTGTCCCCGACCAGGGTTGGGCGAACCGGTATGAGCGCGCTATCCTGCCGCTCCGGGCGATAGCTTCGGATACAGTGATGGACTCACTTCCGCGCGTCCAACCGCCGGAAGTTCCCATTATTGAGGCTTTTTTCCACGATACCCCGAACGCCGTTGCACTTGCGCCTGGAAGCGCATGGGAAACCAAGCGCTGGGGCGACCGAAAATTCTTCGAGCTTGCAAAAGCTTTGACAGCCCGCGGATTGGGCGTAATTATCATTGGAGGAAATGAGGAACGAACTCTTGCCATGAATATTCGGGATGAGTGCCCCGAAGGGAGCGTCCTCGATCTCGCCGGCCGCGCAAGCTTTCTCGAATCGTGTTCCGCGATTGCACGTGCCACGCTGCTCGTCTCAAACGATAGCGCCCCGGTACATGCCGCCGTTGCGGTTGGGACGAAAGTTCTCACGATTTTCGGCCCGACTGTTCCCGCCTTTGGCTTCGCGCCGCCAAAGGGCAGTGGGGAAGTGATCGAACTCCCCGATCTCTGGTGCCGCCCCTGCACGCCGCACGGAAGCCATACCTGCCCGATCTACACGCATGAGTGTATGGAAGGGATTGGGGTGGAAGGAGTTATTGATCGAATTCGGATAGCCCTAAATTCTTATTAGTATGGTCGCAACAGAGTCAGCATCGGAAAATGCTTCGTATTCAAAGTTGCTAATTCTTCGCCTAAGCATGTAGCCGTGGCGGCAATGAGTGCATCCGCAATCTGAAGATCGTGTGATTTTGCATACCGTTTCAGGTACTCGCCGGCAAGCATTGCAATCGTTTGATCCACATCGTGAACTTCAATAGTCGTTAGGAAGGCTTGAAGTTCCGATCGTTCGCGGTCCGTTCTTAGCCCTGCATACAATTCGGCGATCGATACAACCGAAATTGAAAATCCGCTATCGGAAGATTCAAGAAATCGAATTGCCTCTTTCTTTCCTCGAAGCGCGTCGATCGAAATATTGGTATCGACGATCATTCGTCCCAGTTTAATTTCCGCGAGCGGCCAAGCTGGTCAAAATCCGGTAGGTCCCTCCGATCTTTCCACATTCCGAAAGCACGCCTTCGACGCTCAAGAATCTCTTCATGCGAAAGAGGCTCTCGCCGAGAAACAGGTTCCCTAATATAAGCTTGTACCGCATCGAGAATGATTTCCTCCTTTTTCTTCCCTTGCTTCGTTGCAAGGGAAGAGAGAATACCATCCACCTTTTCGGGCAGCGCGATTTGAGTGTGTACCATGATTCGAAATTGGTTTACGTTCCCGCCGCGTAATCCAGATTGTACGCAAGCTGCTCTTCGGTGAGCGCATCGATCGAGACTCCGACCGTTTCGAGCTTGAGCGCCCCCAGTTCCTGGTCCTGCTCGACAGGAATGTCATAGACCATGCCGCGATCCATGATCTCTTCGCCTTTATCAACTTTGACGAGACGAAGCTGACTCAAAAATTGATTCGCGAAGCTCATGTCCATCACTTCGGAAGGATGCCCTTCGGCAGCGGCAAGATTTACTAAGCGGCCTTGTGCGAGGAGATAGACTCGCCGGTTCCCACTGAGGAGATATTCTTCGCAATTCGCCCGGATCGTCCGGTGCGTGGCCGAGCGCTCTTCGAGTTCGGGAATGTTGATCTCGCAATCGTAGTGGCCGGTGTTAGCGACAATCGCGCCGTCCTTCAAAAGATCGAAATGGCGCCCGACGATCACGTCCTTCACGCCGGTCGCGGTAATGAAAATGTCGCCGATCTTCGCGGCTTCATCCATCGGCATGACGCGCATACCTTCGAGCGTCGCCTTGAGAGCGGCCGTCGGCTTCACTTCGGTGATAATCACATTCGCTCCCATGCCTTTGGCGCGCATCGCAACACCTTTGCCGCAATGCCCATAGCCAGCGACGACGATATTCTTTCCCGCGAGCAAAACGGAAGTCGCGCGGATCACGCCATCGAGCGTGGATTGCCCGGTGCCATAGACGTTATCGAAATCCCATTTCGTCTCGGCGTCATTGACGGCGATGACCGGGTAGCGAAGCTTCCCATCGGCCGACATCGAGCGCAATCGGTGGACGCCCGTCGTTGTTTCTTCCGTGCCGCCAATGATTTCTTCCAAAAGCTGTGG
This sequence comes from Kapaibacterium sp. (SeqCode), assembly GCA_035686785.1. GTDB lineage: Bacteria > Bacteroidota > Ignavibacteria > Palsa-1295 > Palsa-1295 > PALSA-1295. The sequence continues at coordinate 4,085 of DASRZC010000064.1, read as the reverse complement.
GAATTTATTGTGGACGGTGAAGATCAAATCCGCGCCGTCATCGAGCGTGAGGTTCGGATGAAAATCGAGCGAGCGCTCGATGCACCAGTAAAATTCTTCGACGTTCATGCCATACCACGCATAAATTTCGACTCCTTCCTTGGCGAGGGCGGCGGCGACTTCGTCGTTCGTCGAAAGCGGATTGCAACCGCTCCATGTGACCTGCGCGCCGGCGGCGCGAAGCGTCTCGATGAGCACGGCCGTCTCTTTCGTGACATGCAGGCAGCCGGCGATGCGGTATCCCGCAAGCGGTTTCGTCTTCGAATACGTCTCGCGGAGCTTCATCAGCACCGGCATTCGGCTTTCGGCCCATTCAATTTGCCGGCGACCGGCATCGGCAAGTTTCAGATCGCGAACTTTATACTGACTTTCTTTGAAATCCATGTTTCTTTCTTTTTGATAAACACCCCCGCCTTTTCAAGGCGGGGGAAGGGGGTGGTTAATCTGCGCGCACTGAACAGGCCTTATGGCTGAGAGGGTTTCACGTTTCCGACAATTCACATATTTTATACCTGGCCTTCATGGATAATGCACTTATTGTGTCTATTGGAAATAGATTATTTTTTTGTTTTGATTTTCATATTCCTTTTCACCTTCGATTCCAGTTCACCTACGATTCCAGCCGAAAATCGACAAAAACGAGTTCATAATTCATAACCCTCACCTTATCAGTTGCCAATGGACAATAGAGCCTGCCTGAGCCGTCGAAGGGTGACCATCAAAGTAACATACTAATCTACACACTATAAAAGGTAAAGTCAAGAGATTCCGAAAGATTTTTTGAAAATTGTATCAGCGGGCGAGCGAGAGCGCAACCCGCTGCACGTTCCCGCCCTCGCGAACGATTGCGAAGTACGTTCCCGCCGTCGCGCCCGAAGCATTCCACTCGAAGGAATGCTCGCCCGCATCCAACGGCGAGATTTTCTGAACGAGAAAACCTACGGCTTTACCTTCGGAAGATATTTTGAATGTCCCTCTAATTTTCCCGGTAAGTCAATCGTAAATATGCATCCTTTCCCCTCGATGTTGCGTGCGGAAATCTTGCCATCGCTTAGTTCAATCGCGCGGCGGCTTATGGTAAGCCCAAGTCCCAAGCCTGTTTTGTTCTCGTCCATCTGTTCGAAGGGGGTGAAGAGCGCTTTCAGTTTGGCTTGGGGAAGACCTCCGCATTCGTCCTCGATCTCGATCTGAGCGCGGCTCCCTATAAACTTCGTTGTAATCGTCACCTTTCCTCCGGGATGCGAAAATTTCACGGCATTCTGAGTCAGATTTGCCAAAGCCGAAGTAAACGCCTGCCGATCTGCAAAGACGGATAGATCGGGAGTTACTTGTATCTTAAAACTAACTTCATTCTGTCTGGCTTCAATCGCGGAAGTAACTTCCACATCGCTCACAATATCGAGGACTTTGACCCACTCTAAATGCGGTGCTGGCTCTAACTTGATTCTCACGGCGAGGAGCGCGGAGTCGATCAGCATTTTCATGCTTTGCAAACTGCGATTTAGGAGGTTACCCGTCTGGCTTTTTGCGCCGACTTCGCCGCTCTCGATTAACTCCAATGCGATGAATGCGCTCGTCAAGGCATTACGCAGCTCATGCGCGAGAAATCCTAATCGTTCAACCTCACCCTTTTTCGTTTCGTCGGCAGTGTCCTTTTCGAATTCGGTTACGGCTGCGGCGATGGCCACGTCGAGCGACAGATTGAGGTGGCTAAATTCCGCAGAGGTAATTGCGTAACTAAGTTCGTTTGCCGAAGTCGTAACGGCCTGGCACACGATGCCGTATCCATGCACGACATCGGAGAGTGTATATCCGAGCCGGCGATATTCCTTTCCGCGGGCGGCGGCCGCGGGTTGCAGAAGTTTCTTGTCGGCCTTACTTGCTTTCTCCTGTGCTTTCTCTTGCAATTGCCTTTGCTGCGTGTTCGATTTGCCGGTGCCGTGTTCCATATCGAACGTCACTCGCTCCGATCTCAATAATTCGACTAATTGATCGAGAAATGATTTCCAATCTTTCCGGATCGCGGGAGAGATTTCTTTCGATCCCGCTAATTTCACAGTTTCTTCGTCACACTTCTCGAGAATATAGTTGCTTTCGTTAGTGATAAATTCGTGAAGCATAAGTTTTGTGAAAAAATGATGTAAAAAAAATGCAACCTCATGGCTGCAACCTCATGGCTGCAACCTCATGGCTGCAACCTCATGGCTGCAACCTCATGGCTGCAACCTCATGGCTGCAACCTCATGGCTGCAACCTCATGGCTGCAACCTCATGGCTGCAACCTCATGCAGTACTAAAACAACTTGCAAAAACTGAGAATTCCCTTATTATTCGGAGGTCGCGGGGAAAGGATTAGCGTCCCTGGCTTCATTCGCTTTCCGAAGTTCCTTAGCCGTCCCTGACGATATAATGGAATCCCAGGCGATGCGGCGCATCGAAGCGTCATAGCGCTCGAAATCCGGGCTTCGAAGCCGCTTGAGCGCCAGGCGTACTCCGACAACAGAGGAAGATATATTAGTCATCATTGAATTTAAAACAAGAAGCTTGCCAATTTTCGAGAACTCACTTACTCATTGCTCAACGCCTCGATCGGGTTCAGCCGCGCTGCTCTGCGGCCTGCGGCCCGTGTAGCGCAGGCTTTCTGCGGCCTGCGGGCGGACTTTCAGTCCGCGCGTATGAACTCGGAACGAACTAATCTCGATGCTGGAACATTTTATTGCATCATGAATGGCTCCGAACACATTACGATCGACTTGCCGGCTTCCGAGGCGGCGTTTGTGCGCTCGTTTGCCGAGCGGACGAAGATGAGGGTCGATGATGTCTTCGACTACCTCGTTCGCACGCTCCGCCATGCCACCGATCGAGACATCGACCCGATGATCCGGTCCTGGGCGGGAATTTTACCGCCGGATAGCGATGTCGATGCGCTGCGCATGCAATATCTGACGGAGAAATTTCTCCAGCATGGTCGTAACGATTGATTTGAACGTCATCCTCGACGTTTATCTGCTTCGGGGCGATTTCGATTCCGCGATGGCCGTTCTTAGCCTTTGTCGAAAAGGCTCAATTGTCGGCAACATCCCCTCCCACGCCGCTCCCACGATTTATTATATTCTGAAAAAGTCGCTTGGAATCTCGAAAGCGCGGGAGTTATCGGGACAGCTTTTGGATGTGCTCGAAATCGTGCCGGTGGACAAAGCAATTCTGATAGAGGCACGAAGAAGCCCGATCGTTGATTTTGAAGATGCAATTGTAGAGGCTGCGGCTCACGCTGCTTCTTCCGCGTTCATCGTAACGAGCAATGCAAAAGACTTCATATGCTGACAGGATTTCCGCAATAACTCCCGCGCAGTTTCTTCTTCAAGTCGCATGAGGCGCCGCAAAGCCCGGGTGCAGACAGGAATGTCTGCGCTACACGCGCGAGCTTACTCGTATCTCAACGCCTCGATCGGGTTTAGCCGTGCGGCTTTGCGGGCGGGATACCAGCCGAAAAAGATGCCAACGAAGGAAGCAGCCGCGAAGGAGAGTCCCACGGCTTGCGGTGAAATGACAAGGATCCATCCGTTCTGCTTCGAGACGATCGAGGAGGCAACATATCCGAGGATGACGCCGATAATTCCGCCGACGAGCGAGAGCGTGATCGCTTCGGTCAAAAATTGGAGCAAAATGTTCATCTGCTTCGCGCCGATGGACTTGCGAATGCCAATTTCACGCGTGCGCTCCGTCACGCTCACGAGCATGATATTCATAATGCCGATGCCGCCGACGAGGAGGGAAATAATTGCGGCGGCGCTAAGGAGATTCGTCATCGTCGCGGTGCTTTGCTGCGCGGCCTGTTCAATTTCGACTTGGGAACGGATTTGGAAATCATCGGGATCGGAGGGAATTAACTTGTGTTGCTGGCGCAAGATTGCGGTCACATCCTGCGTCGCGGGCACGGTGGCTTCGGCGGTGATGGAACTCGCCATAATCATGCTGACCCATGTGATTCCCATGAGGCGCTTCTGCACGGTCGCGAACGGGGCGATGACGATGTCGTCCTGGTC